>DASQDV010000147.1:0-15582 GCA_035633995.1 Pyrinomonadaceae bacterium
TATCTCTACAAGACGAGCGACTACGGCAAGACGTGGAAGAAGATCACGAACGGCATCCCCGACACGGCCTTCACGCGCGTCATACGCGAAGACCCGAACCGGCGCGGCCTGCTCTACGCCGGAACGGAAACGGGCATGTACGTCTCCTTCAACGACGGCGAAAGCTGGCAGTCGCTCCAGCACAACCTGCCCGTCGTGCCCATCACCGACCTGGCCTTGCACAAAGGCGAGCGTGATTTAGTTGCGGCCACGCAGGGGCGTTCCTTCTGGATACTCGACGATCTTTCGGTGCTCCATCAATTGATGGACGCGGGCGCGAACGCGGCGGCATTGGAGACGCGCCTCTTCAAACCCGAAGACCCGTATCGCATGCAGGGCAGCGGAGGCGGAGCACCGTTGCCCGCGACGGCCACCATCGGCAGCAACCCGCCGAACGGCGCGGTCGTCTATTACTATCTCAAGTCGAAACCGGCGACCGACGTGGTGCTTGAGTTTCAGGACGCTGCGGGGAAGACCATCCGCACGTTCACCGCGAAAGCGCCCGCGCCTGCGCCCACGCCGCAACCCGGAAGCGCCGCCGTGCAGACGCCGCCCGAACAGCCGCAAGCCGCTTCGGGCGAGGAGTCGTCCTTCTTCGCCGGAGGCGGCGGCGCAGGTGCGGCGCGCGTGACGACCGAAGTTGGCCTCAATCGTTTCGTCTGGGACATGCGCCACGCGGACGCCGTGCGCTTCCCCGGCATGATCCTCTGGGCGGGCAGCACGACGGGGCCGCGCATCGCGCCCGGTCGTTATCAAGTCAAACTCACGGCGGACGGCAAGACCTACACCGAAACTTTCGACGTGCGCAAAGACCCGCGCCTCAACACCACCGATGCAGACTTCGCGCGCCAGCTCGACTTGCAGTTGAAGATTCGAGACAAGCTGACCGAGACGCATAACGCGATCATCTCGATCCGCGAATCACGCGCGCAGATCAACGAACTGCTCAAACGCGTGCAGGGTCAACCGAACTTCAAGGCCATCTCCGACGCGGCCAAATCTCTGAACGGGAAAATGACCGCCATCGAAGAGGAGCTTTACCAGACGAAGAACCAGAGCAGCCAGGACCCGCTCAACTACCCGATTCGGTTGAACAACAAACTCGCCGCGCTCGGCGGCGTCGTCTCAAGCGCCGACAGCGCGCCGACCGAACAATCCTACGCCGTCTATGAAGACCTCACGGGGAAGATCAACGCACAGTTGCAGAAGCTCGAAGCAATTATGAAGAACGAAATTCCCGCCTTCAACGGGCTTGTGCGCGAACAGAACATCCCCGCTATCATCGTGAAGCCGCCATCGGCAGCAGGAGCGGCGGCGCAGGAAAGAAGGCCGTAAGCGGCGCATGTTTAATTTCAAACTGAGCAGCGAAGTTGAAGCGGCGACGGGCGCAGGCCGTCCCGTCGTGGCGCTCGAATCAACTGTCATCGCACACGGCTTGCCGCGCCCCGTCAATCTCGAAACCGCGCGTCGCCTCGAACAGATCGTGCGCGCCGAGGGTGCAACTCCCGCCACCGTCGCCATACTCGACGGCAAATTCTGCGTCGGCCTAGACCCCGCGCAACTCGAACGCATTGCGACGAGCGGCGACGTGAAAAAGATCAGCCGCCGCGATCTGCCCATCGCCGCCGCGCGCAATTGGGACGGCGCAACTACTGTCGCCTCGACCATCTGGATCGCCGAGCGCGCCGGGATAAAAGTTTTCGCCACCGGCGGCATCGGCGGCGTGCATCGCGGCGCGTTGCCCGATGTTTCCGCCGATCTGCCGGAGCTTGCCCGGACGCGTCTCGTCGTCGTCTGCTCCGGCGCGAAAATCGTCCTCGATCTTCCGGCCACGCGCGAGTGGCTGGAGACTTACGGCGTCACAGTCGTCGGTTATGCCTGCGACGAGTTGCCGGCCTTCTACACGCGCGCGAGCGGGCTGCCCGTTGACGTTCGCGTTGACACGCCGGATGAAGCGGGCGCGATTGCCCGCGCGCAATTTGAACTGGGGAAGGACGGCGCGCTGCTCGTCTGCGTGCCCGTGCCCGCCGCGTATGAAGTGCCCGCAGAGGTGCTGCATGAAACTCTGGAAGCGGCGCTCGTCGAAGCCGAGCGCGCGCAGGTCAACGGTCGAGAACTGACGCCGTTCCTGCTCTCGCGCATGGCCGAACGAAGCGGCGGCGCGACGCTTCGCGCCAACATCGCGCTGCTCGAAAACAACGCGCGCGTCGCCGCGCAGATTGCAAGGGCTGTCAGTAGTCAGTAGTCAGTTGTCCGTTGCATGTGCTGCACGAGCCGAATTGCTAAAGATTAAATCGAGCAACGACGAACTGAAAACAACCGACTACGGACAACTGACGTTTTTATTATGATTGCTGCTGAAGAGAAGAAACGCGCGGGGAAGATTATCAGTCAACTGAAACGCGCGTACCCGGACGCGCATTGTTCGTTGAATTACACGACGCCGCTCGAATTGCTGGTTGCGACAATTCTTTCGGCGCAGTGTACGGACGAGCGAGTCAACATGGTGACGGTTGAACTATTTGGAAAATACCGGGGGGCGGAGGATTACGCGCGCGCCGTGCCCGCCGAACTTGAGCGCGACATTCATTCGACGGGATTTTTTCGCAACAAGGCGAAGGCCATTCAGGGCGCGTGCCGGATGATCCTGGAGCAACACGGCGGGCGCGTGCCGGACGACATCGAAGAGTTGATCGCGCTGCCGGGCGTCGCGCGCAAGACGGCCAACGTCGTGCTCGGTAACGCTTACGGGATCGCGTCCGGCGTCGTCGTTGACACGCACGTCTCGCGCGTCTCACAGCGTTTGCGTTTGACCGAACACGAGCAGCCCGAAAAGATCGAACGCGATCTGATCGAACTCGTCCCGCGCAAAGACTGGATCATCTTCCCGCATCTCCTTATCGCGCACGGGCGCGCCGTCTGTAAAGCCCGCACGCCGCTTTGCGCCGAGTGTCCCGTCGAGCCGCTCTGCCCCTCTTCGCTATTAAAAACGATGAACGCGGAACGATGAGCCGGAGAGTGTCCGTCGTCCGTTGTCAGTTGCATGTGGCTGTTACACGAGTTACTAAAGACGGTCTTGAACAACTGACTAGGGATAACGGACAAAGAACAGTCTTTCATTCATCGTTCCGCGTTCTTACTTCCTCGTTGTTCTTCGATCCAGTCGCGCGTCATGTCGCACCAGAGGGCGAGGCCGCGCCATTCGCGAAAGCGCGCGTAGTGGCCTGCGATCTTGCGGTCGGAGGCTGCGCGGCCTTTGTTATGGAGGCGGGCGTAGGTGGCGCGCACCCATGAATCGAGCGCGAGGCAGTCGTAGCGTCCGAGAAGTTTCAGGAGATTGTCTGCGGCGTATTCGCCGACGCCTTTGACGCGTTTCATTTCGCGTTTAAGTTCGTCGGTCGAGAGGTCGCTCGTGAGCCAGCTCTCCACGTCGAGCGCGCCGGAAGCGACGCGTTCGGCCAGTTCCTTGAAATAATTCGCGCGATAGCCCGCGCGCACCGTGTCGCGATAAAAACTCTCCGGTTCGGCGGCCATCGCTTCGGGCGTGGGAAACGCGCGGCGGCCATCCTCCGGCGTCGCTCGCCCGAGATGCTTCACCAGGCCCTCGACCATCTTCGTCGTCAAAGCCCAGGAGCAGTTGGTCGTGCAGATGGTCTTGACTAAATCCTCGTAGACGGTGGGCGAGCGCAGCAGGCGACCCGCGCCTTCACGTATGATCCAGTTGAAATCCTCTTCGTCGGCCACCGCCTCGTAAAAGACTTCCATGTCGTCGTCGAGACGAAACATATGGCGCACGTCGCGCGTGATGCGTGCGGCGTCGCGCTTGCCAAGTTTGCGGCGCGCGACGTTGACCTGCAACGCGCCGCCCTGTGAAGTAATATGCACGGTGACGGGCGCGCTGCTGCTGTCGCCGCCCGTGTCGAGCACGCGCGTGATCGTCCAATGCGCTTCGTCAAACTCGAAGGGCAGGAGCGAGCGCCAGCCGTGACTCATGGCGGTGCGTTTGAAACTGAAAGCGGGCGGCGTGGGAATTGATATTTGCACGGAAATTTTTCAGCGTCCTTGAGAGCAGTTGCCGGAGCAGGAGAGAGTTTAACAAATCGCACGCGCGGTCGTCGCTCGAACGGAACTTGTGATCGCGGAGGGAGGAATCGAACCTGCCGTCGCCCGATTATCGGTCGGGTGCTGCTGCCATTGAGCTACTCCGCGAAAAGCAGTTTAAGTGCGCGCACGCGTGTCCGGGCGTCGCCGTCGGTCAACATAACCTGTGAAAATCCTGCGCCGGAGGCCAGCCGTTTATCCGGTTCACAATTGGTTGACCCGACGGGGCTCAAACCCGCACCTCACAGATTAAAAGTCTGCCGCACTGTCGCTCGTGCTCCGGGTCAACAAGAACTGGCTGTGGCGGAAGGAGTCGAACCCTCGATAGTCGCATTAACAATGCGATGCCTTACCAACTTGGCTACGCCACATTAAAAACTTTATCCCTCATCGAAGGCGGGAAGGCGCACAGTCCGACCGCGTGGCCGCGACCGTGCGCCTCTGCTTGGGGTGGGGAAACTGTGGAGAGTGAAAATGGTTTTGCGGGGGCAGGAGTCGAACCTGCCGTTTATGGCGTGGTTTATGAGACCACGGAGCCGCCCTTGCTCTATCCCCGCGTCAGAGTCGAAGCTGCGGCGGCGAGATTCGAACTCGCATCAACTCGTTTACAAGACGAGTGCTCTTTGAGCCGTTGAGCTACGCCGCAAAAAAATGGTGGAACGGGAGGGATTCGAACCCTCACCTTACAGTTTGCAAGACTGTCGCTCTGCCGAATTAAGCTACCATCCCAGGAAAAGCGTGCGGAAAATTTGGTCGCGGAGACGGGACTCGAACCCGCGCACTTTCGCTTATGAGGCAAATGCTCTGCCGCTGAGCTACTCCGCAACGTGGCAACGAACGATGGCGGGTCTGGCAGGACTCGAACCTGCGACGACTCGTTTAGAAGACGAGCGCTCTCATTCCGTCTGAGCTACAGACCCGCGTGTGAATGGAGGCGACGGAAGGAGTCGAACCTTCAACCAACTGTGTACGAAACAGCCGCTCCGCCAATTTGAGCTACGCCGCCGCTGGAAAATCTGCGCGGAACATGCGCCGCGCGGAAACTCCTCTTTAAAAATTTGGCCGGGGCGCGAGGCAGCCGCACCTCTGTTCTCGACGCTCCCGCGCAGTCGCCGTTCTGGCGGGATGAGACACGCCCCGAAAATTTGATAGCCGGTGAGGGAGTCGAACCCCCGACATCCTCTTTGTAAGAGAGGCGCTCTGGCCGTCTGAGCTAACCGGCTGCGTGGTGACGGGAAAGGCTGTGGCGGTGGCATTCGAACCCGCAACTTCTTCCTTAACAGGGAAGCACTCTACCCGTTGAGTTACACCACAATAAAAGTTTGCGATGGTCGGAGTTGGTATCGAACCAACCTCTTCGCGTTTTCAGCGCGACGCTAATCCGTCTCAGCTATCCGACCGGATAAGGCACATGCCCTTCTACGTGCGAGGTGTGAAGGGCGGGTTACGCCCGCCCTTCATATATACGCGGTGTTCTTCTCCTTCCGGCGCGACTCGCCCGCGCCCTCGGCCTCGTCGAGAAAGAGGTACTTACGCCATTCGGGTCGCGCTTCGGCGTAATGGCACAGCACGACCCGCTCAAGCTTCACGCGCAGCGCCGTCTGCGTCGTCAAGAGCGGCATCCGCGCCTCTTCGGGCGTGCGGCTGCCCTTGCGGTTGTTGCAGTCGAGGCAGGCCGTCACGATGTTCAGGGGCGAATTGTCGCCGCCACGCGAACGCGGGAAGATGTGGTCGAGCGTGAGAGTCGCGGGAAGCTTGCGCTCACCGCAATACTGGCAGCGATACTTGTCGCGTATGTAAATGCGCAGGCGCTTCATCCCCGACGCCTCGCGGCGGCGACGCACGTTGATGTAAGTCTTCCGGCGCACGACCGAAGGCACCGGGTACTCTTCGCGCGGCGTGCGCAGCACACGGTCGCCGTCCCACTCCTCGACCGTCACGCTGTTGTTGAACAGCATGATCATCGCGCGCGCCACACCGACCGTGCCGAGCGGTTCGTAAGTTTGATTGAGCAAGAGAACTCTGCCGTTGATCGTCATCCGGTCGTCACCTCCTTTCTTCTTCGAATGGCCGCGCTGACAATGGTTTGGAGCGCGGCGGTTGCGTTTGAAAGCACCCGGCGGGACTCGAACCCGCGTGTTACAGTTTTGCAGACTGTTGCCTTGCCGCTTGGCTACGGATGCGCGGCGGAAAATATTTGGAACGAGAGGCGGGGCTTGAACCCGCGATGCCGGTTTGGAAGACCGGAGTGTTGCCGGACTACACCACTCTCGCCGGAGAGCAGGCGGTACAGGACTCGAACCCGTATCGATCACGTTCGAAGCGTGACGCTTTTCCTTTAAGCTAACCGCCCGTAATGAGTTTGGAGCATCGTATGAGATTCGAACTCATGTCTCGGCGCTGGCAACGCCGCGTCCTCATCCATCTTGACTAACGATGCGTGTTTGGTCGGGGTGGACAGAATTGAACTGTCACCACAAGTTCCCAAGACTTGGATGCGAACATTACACCACACCCCGTGAGACGGCCATTGAGCCTGTCGGCTGCGCGCCGCCGGAAAAATTGATTGCGCCGTCGGGGTCTCGAACCCCGTCTCCGTCGCTTAAGAGGCGACTGCTTCACCCGTTTAGCTTACGGCGCGCACGCGGGAGCGGAACTGGAGGGACTCGAACCCTCATCGGCTCCGTTGACAACGGAGTGCCTCACCTCTCGGCCACAGCTCCATGAAAAATTTGATAGCGCGTAACGGATTTGAACCGTTGATCTCCTGATCGAGACTCAGGCGGCTTGAACCGGGCTTGCCTAACGCGCCGCGCGGAAGATTTGGGTCGGCTGGCGAGAATCGAACTCGTCGTCTTCGCATCCACAGTGCGACGCTCTGCCGTTGAGCTACAGCCAACACGAAACGTGATAGGGATGGCGGGATTCGAACCCGCACACGCTTGATTGAAAATCAAGTTGCTTAATCCGGTTTGCATACATCCCCAAAAGAATTTTGGTGCGCGCGGAAAGAGTCGAACTTTCACCCGAGCAGTTTTTGAAACTGCCGCCTCTGCCGTTGGGCTACGCGCGCGTGTGCCGTGATGCGGAAGGTGGGAGTCGAACCCACAACCTTGAAGGATCAGTTTTTAAGACTGACGCGTTTGCCCGTTTACGCCACTTCCGCGAGATGCCGGTGATACTGGAGGTGGGAGTCGAACCCACAACGAGTCTGTTGCTCTCGGCGACCTCAACGCCGCGCGTCTGCCTTTCCGCCACTCCAGCTTGAAATGTTGAATGCCGACGAAGAGATTCGAACTCTTACTATCTAGTTTCTAAAACTAGCGCCTCTTGCCGTTGGGCTACGTCGGCATAATTGAAAAACTCCGGGGGAAGGAGTCGAACCCTCATCTCCTGATTCAAAGTCAGGCGTCTCTGCCGGTTAGACCACCCCGGAAAAAATTGTAAGAACCCGGCGCGATTCGAACGCGCGACCTCAAGCTCCGCAAGCTTGCGCTCTCATTCCGCTGAGCTACGGGTTCAGGTGAAACGTTGAAGCAGGAACGGTGAATGATGAACTGAAAACAAAAAGGCATTTGTCTTTATTCCGCGTTCCTGCTTCATCGTTTCGTTCTGGCGGAGGCGGAGGGAGTTGAACCCACACGGGACGCTTTGCCCGACTGCTTAGCAGACAGTTCCGGCTACCAGTTTCGGCACGCCTCCGAGTTGAAAAGATTTGACGGAGAGTAGAAGACTCGAACTCCTATGAGCGCGTACGCTCGCCAGTTTTCAAGACTGGTGCCAGACCGTTTTGGCGTACTCTCCGCAAAGTTGACAGGAGCATTCGGAGTCGAACCGAAAGCGACGGTTTTGGAGACCGCCATGTTGCCAGTTACACCATGCTCCTAAGTTTGAAATCCGAGAGTGCGTGCGGTAGGACTCGCACCTACGTAGTCCGCAGACGCCTGATTTACAGTCAGGTGCTTTTGCTGCTCAGCCACGCACGCCGAAGAATTTCGCTATAGTAAAAAAACACGAGGGCAGTTGATGAGGCTCCGCTAGACACACTACGGCGCACACTTCTCCTGCAGGATGGCGCGGCCTACCGGACTCTCGCTGGAGCTTCGAGGCCGCACCCTCCCAACTGAAGACATCGCTGCCCTCGTCCGTACAAAAATCAATTCAGTTATCAAACAACAAAAAGAGCGGGCCTTTTGGCTTCACAGCGAAGCCGGCCCGCTCCTTCAATTCTCTTAAAGCTATTTTCGAGATTTGGGAGCGGGAGGCCGCTCCCGCTTTTTAACTTAGATTGCCCTGACGATCAGAAATCCAGAGATTCCTCGTGGATTTCGCGTTTTCCTGCATGAGTTCGCCGCCGGGCAGATAGGTCGGTAACGAACCCGCGCGCAAGAAGACCGTCGCCGCGCCGCCGCAGACGACGCTAAACAGTCCGGCACACGCCCGTCCCGCAGCCTTCCGGCCTCTGGCGGCTATGCTGTTCAATTGTGTCAGGTTCATTGACATTGAAATCTCTTCTTCCTTAAAGAGCGCACCTGTTCTCGCACCGTGCGCGCCAGACATATATAAACTCGACAGAAGATATTGTCAACACTTTTTTTGTCTGTACTGCCTCTGATGACAAAAAAAGTTTTGCGGGCACCTGTTTGCACCGCGTATTTGCTCGCACGCGCCGCGCGCCGGGCACGCATCTCGACAACGCGAAAGGCTTTTGCTACAGTCGCGCGGAGCCTGCGCGAGTGCACGTCTTTGCATGCGAGCAGGCGCGCGTCGTAACTTCAAACGCCTCTCGTTTCCGTCTCGGAGAAAATTGTCTTGGAAGCAAAAGATCAAGTCCGGCCAGCGCAGCAGGAACAATTCGCGGCGCAAACGCTCTGTGTCGAATGTCTGGAGACGGTGTCGGAGCCGCTCGTCACAGGGCGTCGGGGCGAGACGCTGTGCGGCGCGTGCGCGAAGGATTACTACGTCGCCTGCGCGTCTTGCGGCGGCCTGATCCCGCAGGACGAAGCGCGCTCACACGACGACGCGGTCTATTGTTCGGATTGCGAAGCGCAGGCGTTGAAGGCGAAGGCGCAGGGCGCGCCGGACGAGTCGGAGGTGGAATCGCTCGTCGCCGAGTTCATCAAACTCCACGCGGAAGAGAAGCGCATCAAGGATCGTCTGGACGAGATCAAGGAACAACTCAAGGCGGCGGCTTCGGCGCGCGAACGCGTGGCGGGCGCGGTGACTTTGGGCGGCGCGGAGGGCGCGGTGAAATGCAGCTTCAAGACAAACTTGAAATGTATTCCCGAGAAAGTGAGCGCGCTCGAAGGGCAGCTTGAGGCCGACAGGTTCGCCGCGCTTTTTGAACGCAAAGTCAGCTACAGCCCGGTCAAAGACAGCTTCGAACAGTTTCTGTCGAACGAAGGCGGAACGGACGGGAACTTGCGCGAACTCATACTCGCCGCTGTCGAGAAGACGGAGACGCCGACGCTCACCGTCGTTCGCCCGAAGAAATAGGCTCGCTCCCGTCGCAAGCCGGGCGAGGCGCGCGCTCATTTATCGAAAGTTAGTATAGAAACAGAGTCCCCGAAAGAAAGTCCGCTTCAGGCTCCCTCGCATGTCGCACGCTCCCGAATCCGGCACGGAACATATTCTCACCGAGCGCACGCTCGGCGCGCACAGGCTCGCGCAGTATGTCTCGCGCAACCGCTGCGCGCGTTACCTGCGGCTCGCGCTCTTTCCGACGGAAGCGAAGACGCTTGCGTCGCGGTATCGCGTCAATTTTGAAAACCTCTCGCCGCTGCTTTCCGAATCGGGTCAGGCGTTTGAGCGCGGGCAGGTGGAAGAGTTGGCCGCGCGCGCAGACGTGCGTAATTTGCAGAACACTTCGGCGGCGGCTTTTGTTGCGGCTGTGCGGTCGCAGGCGGCGGGGAGCCGGAGTTTCTACTATCAGGCGCGGCTCGAAGGGCGTATCGGCGGCTGCGATTGCGAAGGCTATCCCGACCTCATAGAGATCGTGCGGCACGGCGACGACGTGGGCGACGGAGGCGACACGGTTGATGTCACGGTCATAGACATCAAGGCGAGCCGCCGCGAGACGGTCGGCTTTCGCTTGCAGGTCGCTTTCTACGCGCGCCTGTTGCAGGACGCTCTGCGGCAAGCCGGACTCAAAGCCGCTTCGTGCAAAGGCGCGATTGCCGCGCGCGGTGCGGAGTTAGCCCCCGACCGGATCAAGCGATTCGACCTCTCGCTCTATCTCGACGAAATCGAACAACTCGTCGCCGCTGCGGATTCGGATGCCGCGCGTGCGTCTGCCGTGAGTTTCGCCGACGCGAATTATCATCTCGGCGCGCACTGCGACGGATGCCCCTACAACGCGCTCTGCTTTATAGACACTGCCGAACGCGAAGACCTCTCGCTCGTCCCTTCGCTCACCGCGACGGAAAAGGGCGCGCTCTTAAGCGTCGGCGTGCGGACGGCGCGCGAACTCGTCGAATTGATGGATTACGGCAGGGGCGAGATGTTGCCCGCGCCCGGCAGGGAGGGCGACGTGGAGCGCATCGGGGCGCGCTGGCCGCTCGGCAGCCGTCTGCCCGTGCTCGCGCAACGCGCGCGCGCCGCGCTCAGAAGATTCGACCGCAGCATCGAGGCGAAGCCCTACACGCTCGGCGCGGATTGGGGGTCGCTGCCGGACGAGGCGCAATATCCGAACCTCATCAAAGTTTATGTCGATGCGGCGCGCGATCATCTTGAGGATAAAGTTTACCTGCTGGCTGCGGTTGTCGCGGGGCCTGCGGGTTCGTTTGAAATCGTCGAGAACACGCCGACGAAGCCCGACGCCGAAGCGGAGCGCGCGCTGCTCGTCGCCTGGGTTGCGCGGCTGCTCCCGGCGATTGCGCGTGTGGCCGATTCCAATTCCGCGCCCGTCCACATCTATCTCTACGACCGGCGCGGGCAACGCTCTCTGCTCGATGCGCTCGCGCGCCACTTCGAGGCGTTGTGCGCGATTCCGGCCTTCTACGATCTGCTGACTTCGACGCCCGCGCTGACGCAGGGCATGATCTCTTTCCTCGCGGAAGAAGTCGGCGAGCGCCTGAATCTCGGCGCGGTCTGCGGGAATCTCTACGAAGTCGCGCGCGAGATGAAATTCAAATGGCGCGACGACGAGCGCGAGTTTCTCAGGACATTTCGCGCGCGCGTCTTCGACAACCGGCGCGCGTTCACGCGCGATGCGACGACGAAACTGTTCAACGCCGCGCCGGAAGAGAAGGCAGCAGGCGACGCCGTCTGGGTCGAATCAGCCGCGCGTTTCGGCACCGAGATTCCGCTCGAATACGTTTACGCCGCGTGGGGGCTGCTCAAAGAGACGCCGCAGATGCAAGCGCAGGAGCGCACGCAGATTCGCGGCTTCCTCGGCGTCGGCGTTGAAGATGTGCGCGCGCTCGCCGTCGAACGCTGTCGCGCGCTGCGTTTCATCGAAGAGAGTTTTCGCTACAAGAATCGGCAGGTCGAGAAACAACCGCTCTCGCTCGAACGGCTCGACCGGACGGAACTGGACACGAACGCCGTTGCGCTCAATCGCGCGCTCGAAGATTTTCTCTACCTCGAACACCACGCGAAGATGCAGGAGTTGCTCCTGCATCTCTCGCTCTCGCCCGACGTGCGCGCGGCTGGCGGGCGCACGCTCGTCGTCCGCTGCGAGTCTTTCGAGAAGACGGAGGGCGGCGGCGAGCGCGCGGCGTTCAGTTTTTCAAGCATTGACGGCGAGCGGTTGACGGGCGCTGGTTTGGCCGCGCTTCGTTTTCGCGAAGGCGACTGGGTGGTCGTGAATCCTCTGGCGGACGAGGCGGGAAATTTTTTGCCTGCACGCAAAATCGTGCGCGGGCGGCTCGCGGTCGTGGAGGAGTTGGACGAGGTGCGCGTGCGCCTGCGTCTGCTGCCGATGAGTTTCAAGAATTCGGAGTTTCGTTATCCGCACTGGTCTTCGTTCAAACCGGAAGCGGGCGCGGTCTGCACGATTGACGAGATGGCCGACGACCTCAACGCAGACAAGTTTTTGGACGCCTGCCGCCACGCAGCGCAGAACCATCTCTATCACTGGTTGACGAATACGGAAGAAGGCAGACGCACGCGCGGCATTCGACCGAAACGATTGCGCGATGCCTCGGAGATTGCCGCGCTCGCGTCTCGCGCGCAAGCGCCCTACGGTTTGACGGAAGCGCAGCGGCGCGTGGTCGGCGGCTACATACAGGAGCGCGTGCTTGTCTTGCAGGGGCCGCCGGGGACGGGCAAGAGCCACACGCTCGGCTTCGCCGTGCTGGCGCGTGCGCTCGCGCTCTCGACACCGGCGCGACCGTTTCGCGTCGCCGTCGCGGCCAAGACGCACGCGGCCACGTCAATCGCGCTCGCCAGCATCGCCAGCCGCGCGCGGCAGTTGTCGCAGACGGCGCAGGGCGATCCGCGTCTTGAGCCGCTCGCACGCCTGCGCGTGGCGAAGATCGCAAACGACGCGGGCGAAGAGTTGGCCGAAGGAGTCGTCGCGCTGTTTGCGGACGGAGGCGAAGATGTAAGCGCGTCCGAGCAGTGGGCGATGCTGCTCGGAGAGCCTGTGCTGGTCGTCGGCGGCACGCCGGGCGGGATTTATAACCTCGTCAAGAAGGGCGCGTCGAAGGGGCGCGCGATTGACTGGTCGCAGGAGTTGTTCGACCTCGTCATCGTTGACGAGGCTTCGCAAATGGGCATCGCTGAGGCTTTGACGGCGGCGGCCTTCCTGCGCGCCGACGGACAGTTCATAGCCATCGGCGACCACCGGCAGATGCCGCCCATCTTGGCGCACGCATGGGATCAGGAGAGCCGGCGCGATCTGAAACACGCGCGCCCGCACCTTTCGATCTTCGAGACGCTGCGCGCGCACGGCTTTGCGAGCGAGGCGCTCGACGAGTCCTTCCGCATCCCCGCCGAGATCGCGGGCTTCCTGCAACGCCACATCTACGCGGAGGACGGCATCAACTTTCGTTCGGATAAACGCGTGCGCATGCCGGCGGATGATAATTTGGACGGCTGGCTCGGCGCGGCCTTTTCGCCCGAACATTCGCTCGTCGTCGTCGAACACGACGAGTGCGGGTCGCAACAGTCTAACGAGTTCGAGGCGGCGCTCGTCGCAGAGTTGGCGGGCGTGGCCTGTGAAAGATTGGGATGCGGGGGCGAGGGCGGCATCGGCGTGGTCGTGCCGCATCGCGCGCAGAAGGCTCTGTTGCGCGCGCGCCTGCCGCACCTGGCGAATTCGATTGACACGGTCGAACGCTTTCAGGGCGGCGAGCGCGAACTGATCATACTGTCGGCCACCGTCTCCGACCGCGAATTTGCGAGGGCTGAGAGCGGCTTTTTGCTCGAACCGCGACGCCTCACCGTTGCCGTCTCCAGACCGAAGCGAAAGCTCGTCGTCATCGCCTCGCGCGCCGTCTTCGATCTCATTCCTGCGGATTTGGACGAGTACGAGCGGGGCGCGCTCTGGAAGTATTTGCGAAACGAGTGCGGGCAGACGACGCTCTGGGAGGGCACAGTCAGAGGACAACGCGTGCGCGTCCGTACTTTGTGCGAGAGTTGAAGTTTGTCCGGCGCTCTGTTTGAGGTGCGTGCAAGGCCAGACGAAAGATTCAGCCGAGCTTTCGATAATTTCGCCGTCCGGTCGGAATTCAACCGCCCGCCCTGATGTTTGAGGCGGGCGGTTGAACGTTTCGACGGAGTTATTGCTTCACGAAGACGCGCTTGCTTTGCTGCGAGACTTCCGAGCCTCTGAAGTTCAGTTCGATGGTCAGGGTTTTGCCGTCGGGGGCGAGCGTCCACTTGCGCGTGGCCGACACTTCTTCGGGGCCGTTCGGCCCTTCAATCGTGGCCGTCTCGCTCACCTCCAGCCCTGCACCGTCCGCCGTCCACTTGGTCGTGCGCTTGCCTTTGCCCATCGCGCCCTGCGGGCCTTGCGGGGTAAAGTCGGACTCTTTGCCGTCGGCGGTGTAGCTGTCTTTCACGACGCGCTCGCCCGCCGGCCCGCCGGTGATTTTTGTCTCCAGGTCAATCTTATCTCCGGTCTGCGTGACGGTCATGGTCTGCTCCATGCCGGGGGGCACGCCCTCACTCTTCGCTTTATCCATCGTCCACTTGCCGCTGAAGTCGGCCTTCACTGCCGCCGCAGCGACGACCAGACTCAGCGCAACCAACACACTTGCGGCGATGCCGCCTGTTGCGATCTTGCGTTTCATTAAAAACTCTCCTTTGCGGGTCGGAACAAATTTCGCGGGAACTGCGGAGGTTAATACGCGAGACGACGAAAAACGTTTCGCCGTCTCGCAGATTAGTCGGTTTGTCCGGTGAGTTGGAAAAGGGATACGAAAAACGGTAAAGGCCGGGAGCGCGCGCCCGCAATCGAGAGGGGCAACTGTCGGGGCGCGCGCCGTCGTGTGTGCGCATTTTACTGCTGGCCGGTGGCGGCGGGGGCGCTGCTGGTGGCGGCGTTGTTGTCGCCGCCGATGACGGCATACTGGCTGCCGAGATTGACGCGCGACAGAACGGCGTCCGCCTTCTCATTCTTCCAGGTCCGGTAGACGGTGGCCTGTTCCGACTTGTTTTTGAATTCTTCCAGCCGCGCGGAGGTCTTGGCGATCACGTCTCGGCCGTTGATGATCGTGAGCGTCCCCGTCTGCTCGTCGAAGGTCACTTTGTAACTGCCCTTCTTGACGAGCGTGTTGCCGACCATGACATCGGTGTCGAAGATGACTCTCTTGCTTTTACCACCCGCGAGCGCGGCGGCGTTGAGCAGCGTGCAGATAACGAAGACGAGCGCGATGCGGTGTAAATTCTTTTTCATCTTTTGAATCCTTTCGTGCCCCGTTTGGGGGAAACATGTTTTGCTACTTTGGAAATTCCCGACAGGGGAAGACCACTGCTTACACACGCAATGAACGCAGCCCCCGGCGAAAGGTTTTGAGAATGTGACTAAGCGCGCATGGACGTGACGAGCGGCACGATGCGAGGGATGAGCGGCGCATACCGCTGCATAATTATGCAGCCGCGCCATACGTAACTTTGGTTATGTGATACGGAGGATTAGAAAAGCGAGACGAAACACTAAAAAGAAGAGGGCACGAAACTTCGTACCCTCAAAAAACTTTACACCCGGCAGGCATTAATCCTCTTATCCTAACATTCGTTTTGTTCTTCTTAAGTGAGTGCGCATCCGTCTCCGAATCTCAACAACCATAATGGCACGTGTCCTTGACCGTTGACACTCCGCAATTCTGTCGCGGATAAAATTCACCACTGTTTCCCCTGCTTTTATACACGATGACAATAACGCCTGCTTGGTACAAGTATTGCTGTACAAATTAAGACGTTCGCATTCACCGTGCAGCCGACGGGCATCTCACCCCGCCAACTTCCCACAAGCACCTTCTATCTGAACGGAGG
>DASQDV010000148.1:0-13420 GCA_035633995.1 Pyrinomonadaceae bacterium
GCGCAGTCGCAACTCATTGACGACCTGCTCGACGTGTCAAGGATCATTACGGGCAACCTGCGCCTCGATGTCAGGCAGCTTGACCCCGCCTCATTCATCGAAGCGGCCATCGAGGCGCTGCGCCCGGCAGCCGAAGCTAAAAACGTGCGGATTCAGAAGGTGATGGACACGGGCGTGGTTTCCGTCGCGGGCGATCCGGCGCGGCTGCAACAGGTGGTGTGGAACCTGCTCTCGAACGCCATCAAGTTCACCCCCAAAGGCGGGCGCGTGCAGGTCAGGCTGGAGCGCATCAACTCGCACATCGAGATTGCCGTGAGCGACACGGGCGCAGGCATCGACGCGGAGTTTCTGCCGCACGTCTTCGAACGCTTCCGGCAAGCCGATCAGAAGACGACGCGCCATTACGGCGGTCTTGGCCTCGGGTTGTCAATCGTCCGCCACCTGGTAGAACTGCACGGCGGCACGGTGCAGGCCGAGAGTCCGGGCACAGGACAGGGGGCAACTTTCGTCGTGCATCTTCCGATGGTTCCGGTCTATCAGAAAGAGCACCTGGCAGAGCGCGTCCACCCGGCGGCCAGAGACACGGTCGCTTCCTACGACTGTCCCGAAAGATTAGAAGGGCTGAAGGTGCTCGTGGTTGACGATGAAGTTGATGCGAGGGAATTATTCAGAGCCGGTCTCTCCCGGTGCGGTGCGGAAGTCTCGACCGCCGGTTCCGCCCGCGAGGCGCTCGCGGCTATCGAAGAGAGGCAACCCGATCTCTTAATCAGCGACATCGGGATGCCGGGCGAGGACGGCTACGAGTTGATCAGGAAAGTAAGAGCGCTGCCTGCCGGGCGCGGCGGGAAAATACCGGCCATTGCCCTGACGGCGTATGCGCGAACCGAAGACCGTCTGCGAGCGCTGAGGGCAGGCTATCAGATGCACATCTCCAAGCCGGTCGAACTGGCCGAGTTGGTGGCCGTCATGGCAAGCCTCATTCAACGCCGAAGCGATGGTCTCGAATAAAGTCGTCGCGTCCGGGCGCGATTGGCTGCGGCTTGCCGGCGAGGTCAGTTCAAGCAATTTGACTCACAACGTTTTGCCCTGAAATCACATCAAAAAAGCTCTCCCACCTGACACTGATGTAACGGGTGAAACGACCTGTTTTTCCCATCGCTGCACGCCTTTTTATTCAAGGAATCATTTACGAGTGAAACAAAGAATGTGGAGACGCATTACTCCGGTCGCTCTCATACTGGCTATCGGCATGGCGATGTTCTCGCTGCTGCCGGGAAAGCGGCGAACAGGTCAGAATGATGCCCGGTTGTATAGTTCTGAGTCTGCGACGGCAGCCGAAATCAGCCCGTGGCAACTCGCCGCGTTGAAAGTGGTCGAGGACAGGGGCGAGCAGACGGGGCGGCAGGCGAAGGTCGAAGTTCCAGACCAACTTCGCCACTACAGCGACACGCGCCGTTTTCTCGCCATTCAGGTGGCGGAGTGGAAGGAGCATGACGTTGCGACCCCGCACGATTTCGCAGACCTCGCACGCATGATCCGCAGTGGAAAGATGGTCGAAGTGGCGAGCGTCGGTGAAAACCATGTCTTGTACGGCGTGGGAGCGCTGGCGGACAAAGACCTGTTCACGCACTATGACGAAGCGAGCGGTAAAAGGATTCCCCTGCTGGGCGAAGCCGAAATAGCGCAGGAACATGCGCGCGTGGACGATTCGGCGACTCTGCTGGATGAAGAAATCTCTGCGCTCAAGCAAGAATTGAACTCTCTCGGCAAGGCAGAGCGCGCGGCGCGTGCGAGCCTGCAAGCGCGCCTTACCTCTCAAGGCAAAGCGCTCAAAGCCCTGCACGAGCGGCGGGAATTGCTGGAAGCCTACGCGGGCGACAGCGAGAGCCGTCAGGAACTCATCGCCGAGCATGGAATGATCGCCGGGCTGGCGTCTGATTTGTCAGGCCACGCCTACGACCTGACAGACTCCGCCGCGCGCAAAGAGTTGAAGGTGCGCATGCTCAGCCACCTGCGCCCCGAAGCGCTCTCCGTGCTGGACGAGATCGCGCGCTCGTACCGGCAGAAATTCGACCGCCCGCTGCCCGTCACTTCGCTCATTCGCCCCGACGAGTACCAGCGTCAACTCAGCAAGGTCAACTCGAACGCAACCCGCATCCAGACGCCGCCGCATTCGACCGGCCTGGCCTTCGACATCTTCTATCGCTACATGACCGCTGACGAGCAGGCGCACGTCATGTCAGACCTCGCGCGCCTGCGCGACGAGGGACGCATCGAGGCGCTGAGAGAAAATCGCGACCACTTTCACGTGTTCGCTTTCGTTGACGGAAAGCGCCCCGTCGAAGAGTTGATCCGGGCGTCGCTCGGCGAGGCCACCGGCAGCAGCAGGCAGCCGAAGGAGTCGAAACCTGCCCAAGCGTCGCAGACAAAAGCGTCGCAGATAAAAGCGCTGCAGATAAAAGCGCCGCAGGCCAAAGCGTCGCAGAAAAAGAGCGCTCAGGTAGCCCAACGGAAGGCTGCGAAGAAAGGTGCGCGAAAGAAGGCGGTATAGATTATTTAACTATCTCGTGGATGCGCAGCCGGACGAGTTAATTCATCTCAGGGACAGCCCGTCGCGCCCGGCGTTGTGACCGGAGCGGCGTGCCCTGAATCTTTATCGCCAACTTCTCAAATGTGCGTCTCTGTTCGTCGCCGGATTCGTGAGCCGGGCACACCGCCAGCCGACCCGTCTATTCATAACGCAGGGCGACCATCGGATCGATTCTGGTGGCACGCAGCGCGGGGATGAAACTAGCCAGCACGGCCACGCCGATGAGAACCAGCGAGATGGACAGAAAGGTCACCGGGTCGGTGGCGCTGACGCCGTACAGCAGGCTCGACATCACGCGCGTTAAGAGGAAGGCCGCGCCGAGTCCGACGGCGATGCCGACAAGGACGAGTTTCAAACCCTGCCCGACCGCCAGCTTGAGCACGTCGCGTCGCTGTGCGCCGAGCGCCATGCGGATGCCGAACTCGCGCGTGCGCTGCGCCACCGAGTAGCTCATCACGCCGTAGATGCCGACCGCCGCCAGCACCAGCGCGAGCGCGGCGAAGACCCCCAGCAAGAGCATACTGAAACGCTGCCGCGCGACCGACTCGGAGACGATCTCTTCCATCGTCCTGATCTTGGAGACCGGTTGGTCTTTATCCACTTCCCACACCGTTCGCCGCACCGCCGCCGCAAGGCTCAGCGGTTCGAGGTCTGTGCTGACGACCAGATCGTTCGGCGCGAAGAATCCGGCCTGCGCGTATGACAAATACATCTGCGGCTTCGGGTCGGTCATCAGCTCGAATTGACGCACATCTTTCACCACGCCGACCACCGTGATCCAGTCGTCGGGGTCGGTCGAGGTCGGCGCACCCGGCGTGACGCGCTTGCCCGTCGGGTCTTGATCAGGCCAGTAACGTCGCGCCATCGTTTCGTTGATCACCGCCACCGAGGGCGAATCTGCCCGGTCTTGCTCGGAGAACTCACGCCCCTGCAACAGACTGATGCCCATCGTCTTAAAATATTGTGGGCTGATAACTCTCGTCGTCACGACCGGTCTTTTGCCCTGACCGGGCGCGGGATCGGGAATCCCCTCGATGCTGATTCCGATTGAATTGCCTTGAAGGTATAAAGGCAGGTTGGTGGTGAGGGCTGCCGATTTCACGCCCGGCAGCGCCTCGATCCGGCTGAGCAGTTCGTTATAAAAGGCCGTGCGCTGCGCGTGCTCCGGATACTTCACCTGTGGCAACTCGACCTGCATCGTCAACAAATTTTCTGCGCGGAAACCCGGATCGACGTTGCGCAGCCGCATGAAGCTGTTGATCAAAAGTCCCGCGCCGATGAGCAGGATGAGCGAGACGGCGACCTCCATGACGACCAGCAGGCTGCGTATGCGATTGCCGCGACTGCCCGCCGCAGAATCCCTCCCGCCTTCCTTCAACGTCTCGTTAAGGTTCAGGCTCGACGCCTGCGTGGCCGGGGCCAGACCGAAGACGAGTCCCGTCAACAGCGAGACGAGCAGGGTGAAGCCGAGCACTCTGGCGTCAATCGTGATGGCCTCGACCTGCGAGATGTTCTCCGGGATGAAGGCTTTCAGCAGGCTCACGCCCCACAGCGACAGCAGCAGCCCGACCACGCCGCCGACGACGGCCAGCAACACACTCTCCGTCAAAAATTGCCGGACGAGACGCAGGCGGCTCGCGCCCAGTGCGACGCGTATGGAAATCTCTTTCTGCCGCACCGCCGCGCGCGCGAGCAAAAGGTTCGCGACGTTCGCGCACGCTATAAGCAGCACAAACCCGACCGCGCCGAGCAGGATTAAGAGCGCCGGTTTGATGTCGCCCACAACCTGTTCGTGGAGCGGCGTGACGGTTGCGCCCAACTGCGTGTTCTGTTCCGGGTACTGTTGTTCGAGGCGCGCGGCGATGGTGCTCATCTCGGCCTGCGCCTGTTCGAGTGTGACGCCGGGCTTCATGCGCGCGACGACTTCCAGATAATGCCTGCCGCGATTGGCGGCTTCCTGCGGCGTGAAGGCGATGGGAACCCACAGCTCATCCTCGCGGCTCGGAAACTGGAAGTGCGGCGGCATGATGCCGACCACCGTGTAGCTCTCGCCGTTCAGCATGAGTTGCTGATTGACTATTTTCGCGTCCGCGCCGAAGCGTCTCTGCCACAGACCGTGACTGATAATGACCACGCGATTTCGACCGGGCTGGTCTTCCTCCGCCAGAAAGGCGCGACCCGCCTGCGGCTCGACGCCGAGCAACGAAAAGAGGTTGGCCGAGACGCGGCGGCCTTCCAGTTTTTCCGGTTCGCCCGTGCCCGTCAGGTTGAAGTTCTGCTCGGCAATCGCCGCCATCCCTTCGAAGACCGCGTTTTGATCGCGCCAGTCCACGTAGTTGGCCGCCGCAGGCGTATCGCGCGGATAGCCGCCTTTGATGTCGTCTTCCCAGACCATCACGAGCCGTTCGGGGTCTCGATAAGGCAGCGGGCGCAGCAGCACCGTGTTGACCACGCTGAAGATCGCGCTGTTCGCGCCGATCCCCAGCGCCAGAGCGATGACCGCGACGAAGGTGAACCCGGGGTTCTTCAACATCGTCCGCAGGCCGTAGCGCAAGTCTTGCCAGAGGTCTCCCATGATATTCATTCTCCCGCCCGCCGCGCCGGGCACCACCGGCTCCTGCCGGACGGGGCGCTCGATTCCTCGCAGTTCCTGAGCCAGCAGATCGCTCTCCGTCAATTCGAGCAGCACCGCGCGATAGGCTTCCTCGCGCGACGCGCCGCCCTGTAGCATCTGCTCGAAGCGGTCGTCGAGGTGCTGTGACAACTCCTCGACGATCTCGGCCTCGCGCGTCGGCGCGAGACGCAACCCCGACAACAGCCGTCTGATCTCGTCTTTCCAATCAGGCATGTTCGATTCCCACGATGCGATTGATCGCCTCGACAAACTCACGCCAGCTAACCAACTGCGCCGCCAGAACCTTTTTCCCGGCGGGCGTCAGGCGGTAATAACGACGCCGCCGCTGCCCGGCCTTCTCCACCCAGCGGCCTTGAATCCAGCCGCGATTCTCCAGCCGGTACAGCAGCGGGTAGAGCGACGCGACGTTGAAACGCAGCACGCCGCGCGAACGCTGCTCGATCAAAGTGCCGATGTCATAGCCGTGCCGGGGCTGGTCTTCGACGAGCGACAGAATCAACAATTCGGCGCTGCCTTTCTTCAACTCGCGGTCGAGCATGTGCGAACCTATATATGACATAGCCATATATTATTAAGAAGCATAACTCTCGTCAACAGAAATCTTTACAACCATAAATTTGGATTGCCGGAGCTTAAATATTGGATCGCGGAGAGTTATTTAACTTTGAGGACGACGAGCGTGAGGTCGTCGTGCTGGCGCGCGCCCGCGCACCATTCGCGTAGGCGAGAGGCGACGCGGTCGCGGATTTCGTCGGCGGTCGAGTTCGTCGCCGCCGCGAGTTCAAGCAGTAATCTTTCTTCGCCGTACTCTTCGCCCGCGAGGTTGAGCGCCTCTGTGACGCCGTCCGTGTAGACGAACAGCAAGTCGCCGCTCTGCATGTCGAGCGTCTCCTCTTCGTAGCCGAAGTGCTCGAAGACGCCGATCACCGCGCCGCCCGTCGCCAGTTTCAGATAGTCGTTCGTCGCCGTCGCCGCCGTCTCGCCCGGCGCGCCGGTCTCTCGTCTGCGGATCAGAAACGGCGGGTTGTGACCGGCGTTCACATAAGCCAACTTGCTTTGGCGTGCGTCGAACTGCGCGTAGAAGAAGGTCACGTAGCTCGCGATGCCGGTCGAGCGGCAGAGCAGGCGGTTCATGGCCGAGACGAGATTCGCCAGCGAACCCGAGACGGCGACGTTCGCGCAATTCGTCATCGCCTGGCTGCGCAGGGAAGCCTGCACGATTGACATCAGGAGCGCGGCGGAGATTCCTTTGCCCGCCACGTCCGCCACGGTGATGCCGGTTTGCCCGTTGTCGAAGGTGAGGAAGTCGTAGTAATCACCGCCGACGCCGCGCGCGGGCAGGCAGAGACCCGACAACTCCAGCGTCTCGGAGAGCGGCGGGTGCGAAGGGAAGAGTCTCTGCTGGACTTCGGCGGCCATGACGAGTTCGCGCCGCAAGCGTTCTTCCTCGACCATCCGTTCGACGAGTTTCGAATTTTCGATGACGAGCGCCAGTTGCCCCGCGACGGACATCAACATCTGCTCGTCCTGCGGCGAGAACTCCCGCGCAGACTGTTTCCGCCCGATTGAGAGGATGCCGACAAGCTGATCCTTCATCTTGATTTGCAGCATCAGGCTCGACTTCAGACGCCGCAGCGTCGCGCACTCTTCGGCGCGCTCCGCCTGCAACTCCGGCGGCGCGTTCGTCAGTGCGCGCAACCAGGTCTCCAAATCCTGCGGCTCGACGTGCAGCGGAATCGCCAGATTGCGCAGGCGGTTGACGACAAACGCATCATGGCGCAGCGAGGGCATCGCCTCTAATCGTTCGTGAGCGTGCGGCTGTGCTTCCGCGTCCGTGTACGGTGTAGTCATCCTCACGCCCGGCTCCGCCGACATGCGGCAGACGAACTCGCCCCGCCGCGCGCCCTCGCGCACAAAGAGCGAGACGTTCTCGGAGCGCAGCGCGTCGCGAATCATTTCGCAGATGTACCTGTAGAGTTGATCCGTATTCGTCGCGGCGCGCGCGGCTTCGCTCAAGTCGAGGAGGATGCGCCGGTCGTCGTAAGCCGGGGGCGAGAAGCGGCGTTCGAGCAGCGGCAGGACGCGCCGCCGTATAAAGAGATGGACGAGCGCGGCGGCGAGAACGAAGGCCAGGAGAAGCAGAGCGGCGGGGCGCGCGTGCAGGCGTTCGAGATAGAGTGCGCGGCTGCCCGTCAGTAAAAAGAGCAGCGCGCCGCCGTAGAGCGTCGCTTCGCAGACGGACGCGAGGCGCGCGAGCGAAAGCCGCCGCCGCCAGTGACTCCGCAGGCGGCGTCGCCGTGCGCCAAGCGCCGGGCGGGCAATACGAGGAAAAACTCTCATCGCGTCGGACTTACTCGTACCTGAGCGCGACCATCGGATCAACCCGCATCGCACGCCGCGCAGGGATGTAGCAAGCTAGTAACGCCACGCACGTCAGCAGCAGCGACACGCCGACAAATGTTAACGGGTCGGTGGCGCGCACGCCGAACAGCAGCGTCTCCATCAGGCGCGTCAACGCGAGCGCACCCGCCACGCCGATCACGACGCCGATCAACGTCAGCATCAGCCCCTGTCCGAGCACCAGTTTCAAGACATCCTTCGGCTGCGCGCCGAGCGCCATGCGGATGCCGATCTCGCGCGTGTGTTGCGTGACGAGGTAAGACATCACGCTGTAGATGCCGATGGTCGAAAGCAGCGTGGCGAGCGCGGCGAAGATGCTCAGGAGCGTCATGTTCAAACGCTGCCTTGAGATGGATTCGTCGAGCACCTGCTCCATCGTCAACACGTTATAGACGGGCTGCGCCGGATCGACGGCGAACACCTCGCGCCGGATCGCCTGCGCCAGCGCCGCCGGATCGGACGAGGCGCGCACGACGAGCGACATGTTCTGCGTCATCCCAGACCAGAAGGGCGAGTTGTAGGGCAAAAACATTTCCGGGCGCGGCGGCGTGGTCAGCCCCGTCTGTTTTACGTCTCTGACCACGCCGACGATCTGGATCGGGGTGCCGTCGTTCTGTATCTGCTTTCCGAGCGCGTCCCGTCCGTTCAGGATCACGCGCACGAAGGTCTGGTTGACGATGGCGACGGGAACTCGCTCGCGCGCCGCAGGCTCGAAGAAGCGTCCGGCCACGAGCGGGATGCCGAGCGCGCGAAAGTAATCGGGCGTGGCGGTGCGGTATTCTACGAGCGGTGCCTGTCCCGCAGGGTCGGGCGGGTCGCCGACGATCTGTACGTTACCGTTCGTGCCGGAACGCTGCACGGGCAAGAGGTTGATCGCGCCTGCGGCCTCGACGCCCGGTAGCGCCGAGACGCGTTCGAGCAACTGCGTGTAAAAAGTGGTCGCCGCTTCGGTCGTCTCATACTTCGCCGCAGGCAGCGTGATGCGCATCGTCAGCACGTTTTCGGGACTGACGCCCGACTCGACCCCCTGCAAGCGAACGAAACTTTTGACGAGCAATCCGGCGCCGACGAGCAACACTATCGCCGACGCGATCTGAGCCACCGAGAGAATGCTGCGCAACCAGTTAGCGCGGGGGCTTGAGCCGGAAGTGCCGCCGTCTTTGAGCGCGTCCTGCACGTCCGCCCTGGAAGTTTGTAGCGCGGGGGCGAGGCCGAAGACGATGCCCGTTACGAGTGAAAGCAACATTGTGAAGCCGAGCACCCTCGCGTCCAGCCCCACCTCAGCCGCGCGCGGCAAGACGCCTGTGGTCAAAGTCAGCAGCGCGTCGATGCTCCACTTCGCCACCAGCAAACCGACCAGCCCGCCCGCGACGGACAACAGCACGCTCTCGGTCAGAAACTGTCGGACGAGACGCGCGCGGCCTGCGCCGAGCGCCGTGCGAATCGCGATCTCCCTGCGCCTCGCAGCGGCGCGCGCCAGGAGCAGGTTGGCGACGTTCGTGCACGCGATGAGCAGCACGAAACCCACCGCGCCGAGCAAAATCAATAAGGCCGGGCGCACGCTCTTGACAATCTCCTCCTGCAAGCGACCGACGATGATGCCCCGTTTGGTTTGCTGATCGGGATACTGTTGTTCGAGTCGGCGCGCGATGACGTTCATCTGCTCCTGCGCCTGTTCCAGCGTCACGCCCGGCTTCATCCGCGCGACGGACGAGAAGGCGTGTGTGCCGCGACTCGTCGCATGCTGGTCTGAGAAGACGAGCGGAACCCACAACTCCGTCGTCCGCGAAGGGAACTGAAAGCCCGGCGGCATGACGCCGACGACCGTATAATTTTCGCCGCCGATCAACACCTCGCGGTTGACGATGCGCGGGTCTGAGCCGAAGTTTCGTTGCCACAGTTGGTCGCTCAGGACGACGACGCGATTTTTGCCCGCCGTGTCCTCGCCCGCGACGAAGGCGCGCCCGCGCTTCGGCGCAACGCCGAGCACGTCGAAGAAGTTGGCCGTCACGGATGCGCCCGCCGAGCGTTCGGGCAAGTCGCTGCCCTGCAAACTAAAGTTGCCCTGCTCGTAAGCGGCGATGTGCTCGAAAACATCGTTCTGCTCCTGCCAGTCTCTGAGGTTGGGGACGGAGACGGAGCCTTCGCCGCCCTGCGGCAGACGCTCCCAGAGATAGACGATCCCGTTCGGGTCTTTGTAGGGAAGCGGTTTGAGCAGCACCGCGTTGACCACGCTGAAGATGGCGCTGTTGGCTCCGATGCCGAGCGCAAGCGTCAACACGGCGACGAAAGTGAAACCGCGATGCTTGACGAGCATCCGCGCGCCGTAACGCAAGTCCTGTAAAAACGTCTCGAAGATTCCCACGCCGCGCACCTCCCGGCACTGTTCTTTAATTCGTTCAACGCCGCCGAAACATCTGAGCGCGGCCTGCCGCGCCGCTTCCGCGCTCATCCCCCGTCGCAGGTTCTCTTCCATCTCCCTTTCGAGATGAAAACGCAGTTCCCGGTCTAACTCGCGCTCCATCTGCTCGCGCCGAAAGAGCGCCCGCAGCCATAATTTCCGCTTCCCCCACATCGCCGTGACATCTCCGCTCAGGTGGTTTTGAGAATGAGACTGATCGCGCCGGAGAAACGCTCCCACATCGCGGTTTCGGCGGCCAGTTGGCGGCGTCCGGCGGCGGTTAATTTGTAGTACTTGGCCTGCCGGTTATTGTCGGACGTGCCCCACTCGGAACCGATCCAGCCCTGCGCTTCCAGACGATGCAAAGCCGGGTATAAAGAGCCTTGATTGACGCGCAGCACGTCCTGCGAAATCTGTTGAATGCGCTGCGAGATGTCCCAGCCGTGCGTCGGGCCGAGCGCGAGAATTTTAAGGATCAGAAGATCGAGCGTGCCCTGCAAAAGGTCTGTTTTTTGTTTTGCCATAACACTCCTGTAGAGAAACGACAGGGGCGCAGATTATGTTCCCTCTTGTAGATTGTCAAGAGGAAGACAGCCGTTCCATTTTCTCGGATCAAGGTTTACGAAAAATTGCCTTGCAGGAATTATTTCGGGACGCAGGCAGATGCGTGGATCGTGTCGAATGAAGGTGCTAAAAACAAAGACTGAAGAGTTGGCGGGAGATGGTTGGGGAAGACGGCGGGGAAATGCGCGTCCGGGGTCGCCGACGAGGCAAGAAGCGCGACGCGAAGCGATGCGACGCGCTTCCGACAGAGTTCGCCCGCTTACGTTTCGAGGCTGCGTCGCGGTCGGGATCGTTTCGGAAAAGTGTCAACCTTCACATCTCGCCCGGGGACACAGCGAACCTCACGTCCTCACGGCTCGGCGTGTGCTGTCTCAAGGCGGCCTGTCATCCCCGGTGATGAGACGCAGCTTGACGCCCTGCCTCGAACGCGTTAAAGATTCGGAGCGTCAAGGCCAGGCCTGATCAGAGATCGTCAAAGAATGAAGTCGAACAAAGCGAGCGTCACGACGAAGAGGACAACCAAACTCAGACTATTCGATGACCGTGCTCGGAAAGCGAGGCGCGCCAGGATGATCGTGGGGCAGCGGCCGCCGGCAGGGTCGGCGTCTCTCAAGCCGCCTTTGAAATGGGCTGGCGGTAAGCGCTGGCTGTTGCCGCACCTGCTGCCCGTGTGGGGCGAGCATAAACATCGCCGTCTCGTCGAGCCGTTTTGCGGCGGCCTGGCCGTCACTCTCGGGCTGCTGCCCGAACGCGCTTTGCTGAACGACGTGAATCCGCACCTCATTAATTTTTATCGCCACGTCAAACGCGGGCTGAAGATAAGCATCAGGGCGGAGAAAGAGAGAGACGTTTTCTATACCCATCGCAACCGGTTCAACGAACTGATTAAAGCCCGCAAAGAACGGAGCGCCGAAGCGGCACAGCTTTTCTACTACCTCAATCGCACCGGCTACAACGGTCTGTGCAGGTTCAACCGGAGCGGGCTGTTCAACGTCCCGCACGGAAGCCATAACGCCATCAACTATGTCTCCGACTTCTACGCCTTCCGGCGTCTGTTCAGGGGCTGGGAGTTCAGCAACGCCGACTTCGAACGGCTCACGGTCGAGCCGGACGACTTCATTTATGCCGACCCGCCATACGATGTGGAGTTTACGACTTACAGCGCGGGGGGCTTCTCTTTCAAGGATCAGGAGCGTCTGGCCGAATGGCTGGCGAATCAATCCGTGCCGGTCGTCTTGTCGAATCAGGCGACTAAAAGGATCATTGACCTTTACGCCAGACATGGATTTGATTTAGAGTTTCACGCAACGCCGCGAAGGATCAGCTGCAACGGCGACCGGACGGCCGCGCGGGAAGTGTTAGCGATGAAAGGTCTGTGAATATTCGTAGAACCTATCGTATCAATAGCTCAATCCCGCCTCGCCCGAAACGTCCTAAGTCTCCAAAGGCGAACGCTTGTCGCAAACCCGATCAATTAAGACGCCTTTCAATCAAGACGCCTTCAAGATATAACGACAAGTGTTAGAATGAGGCCAGCCATTTACACTGGCTTCTTGTGGCCGCCGTTTTTTACCGGCTGACAAAACTGCAAGGGACTTAACCTACCGCTCATTCTTGAAGGGAGAATGAAGAGATGCCCGAACTGCGTGGGGCGGACGCTACGCCTGAAGTTAAGGCGGAGTGGGAACGCGCCTATGAGTTGTACCTGAAAGCGCCCGGCGCTCCTTATGATAAGAAGCTGGATCGTACCGAACGCATCAGCTATGTTGCCGAGAAGATGAATCTGACGCGGAAGCAGGCTAAGCGACGCATCAGAAATTACGAAGCTTGGCAGCGCAACATAAAGAAGGGACTAGTAAGTCGTTAACTAGTTAATCATTAATTCATAGACCATCCGGCTAAACCCGTATGGAAAAGAGACCCGGCGAGAGCCGGGTTTCGTCTTTCAGGCCGCACGCGACAGCGGACTGAAACGGCGAAGCGCCTTCGCGCCCGACAGCGGCGCGGCAACCCGCGTGCGAAGCCCTCTTCGCCGCCGCGCACGGCGAATCCACAACTCAGGGCGGTGCGCCGAAACTTAGATCGGTGCGCCGTGCGCTACGGCCTCGATAGTTTCTTGCCGGTTCGAGACAACACACTCGCGCCCGCGTATTTTGCGATGCGACCCTGTTCACCGGCAGCCCAGCCCGCGCCCGGCGTCGCACGCGCGAAACTCGCCGTGTGAAAACCTTCCGCGCCGAAACTCTGCCAGCTTGCGCCTTCATCCGTAGAGTAGTCCGAGCCGGACGGCCCCGTCGCCACGAGAAGCGTCGGCGCGCCTCTGACTCCGTAGACGTAGGCGACGCACGACCTGTAACCGGCGGGGCGCGCGGCTGTCACCGCCGTCCACGTCCTTCCGCCGTCCTGTGTGATGGCAGCATTGTTTGCCGACTCTTTCTCTTTCGTGTAATCGCCGCCGACGATCACGCCGCGCCGCGCATCGCGGAAAGCGACGGAGAAGACGCCCGCGCTCTTGCCGCTCGCAAGCGGCGTCGCGGCCACCTGCCACGTCCGGCCTCTGTCGCTCGAACGAAACACGCGCGCGCCCGACGTGCCGCCCGTGCCAAACCAGACGTTCTGCCTGCCTTCGACGGCGATGCAAGTGCCGCTTGCGGCAAACCCTCCTTCACCTTCCAGCGCCGGAGGCATCCCTTCGGCGGGCATCTCGCGCCACGTCCGGCCGCCGTCAGAAGTGGTGATAATGAGGAAACGCCCGTTCACAGGGTCGCTCATGGCGATGCCGTTGTCGCGATCCCAGAAGGCCATCGCGTCGAAGAACGCCGCCGGGCGG
>DASQDV010000149.1:0-7363 GCA_035633995.1 Pyrinomonadaceae bacterium
CGCCGCCTCTTTTCTAAGGCGACGGCACGGGCGAAATCTTGAGCCAAACGGCTCCTACTGCTTCTGCTTTCCGTTGCCCGTCTTCGTGTTGCCCCGTCTCAGGTTCGAACGGTTCAGTTCGGAAAAAGCATTCGACGCCCCGGGCAGAGCCTCTACGTTGACGAGAAAACGGAAGCTCCCCTGTTGCTCGACGCCGAGCAGGAACTGCACGTCAATGCTCGCGCCCGGCGCGAGTTGGCCGCCGGGCGGGATGACCGTGAGCGAGGAGTTCAGCCCGCCGCCGTTCGGCTGAGCCGGAGGCGTCTCCAGAGTCAGCCCCGTCACCGTGACGACCTCCTGCCCCTGCGAGTTCGTCACCACGCCCGTAGAACTGAGCACGCGCAGGTCGGCCTGCGGGCTTGAAACGACGGGCGTGTTCAGCGTCGTGATGTCAACGACGCGGAAGCGCAGCCGCGTGATAGGCACGGCGAGCGTGTTCTTGAAGCGGCGCTGGATGGAGAGCGTGCCGTAGGCGTTCGGGACGCCCGGCTGGACTTGCCCGCTGCGGACGCGGTTGGGCGGCGCAGTTCCCGAAACCGTGCCGTCGATCAACGAAGCCTTGACCGAAGCGTTGCGCTGGACGGGACTCGTGGGTTTGTTCTCCGGCGCGGGCGCGCCGAGTTGCGACTGGACGCCGCCGTATAGGCCGCCGTCTGTGGAGACGAAGAAGAAGTCGTCTGCGTTCACGTCCGTGTCCTGCGGCAAGCCCGACAACAGTTTGCGCACGAAGGCGTATTCGCCGTCGTTCGCGCCGGGCGAGGCCAGCCCCGCGCCTTCGCGGAACAGTTCGGCGGTCGCGCCCTGCGTGCCGCTGAAGCCTGCGGCGTCGAGACGATTGCCGAGCGAGAAGTTCGCAGGCGTCGCGGTTGTGAAGACGGCGACGCCCGCGTTGTCGGCGATGTCGGGCAGGTAGAGTTGATCAGGCGCGGCATAGCCGCCGAGGCTGTAGCCGCCCGTCGCCGGGTTGACGGGCGTGTCCGAGTTGGCGCAGAGGTAATGCGCGCGCGGCGGGATGACCGTGCCCGCTTCGATGGTGACGAGCGGAACTGCCGACATGCCGTCGCCGGAGAGCGCGGCGACCGTCCACCCGGCGGAGCCGTCCGTCGTGCTGACGGTGAGCGGCTCGTCCGTGTTGTTGTACAACTCGATGAACTCGTCGCGGCTACCGTCCACGCCGCCGTTCGCGTTATATGTCGCGCCACGGAAGCGGAACTCGCTGATGAGCAGTTGGCCTTCCGCGACGGGGTCGGTAATCGTGCCCGTGCCTGTGCCGTCGGCAATCGTCGCGTTGGCGCTCGGATTACTCAGGTTGACGCTGAACGTCTCGTTGCCCTCCGTCAGGGTGTCGTAGTTGACGGTCACGTTGACGGTCTTCGTGGTCTGGCCGGGTTCGAAGGTGAGCGTCGTCGCGGGAACGGGGTTGTAGTCTGCGGGGGCGTTGGCAGTGCCGTCGGCAGTCTGGTAGTCAACCGTGACGGTCGTGTTCGACGGGTTGGAGAGCGACACGGTGAAGACTGCATTGCTCGTGCCCGGCGCGGGCGGCTCGGAGACAAACGCGTCGTTGATGCTGATGGCGGGTGTGTCTTCGGCGTCGGTGATGGTCAGCACGGCGTTGAGCGCGCCGTTGCCGACCGCGCTCAACTGACCGGCGATATTCACGGTCGTGCCGCCCAGAGAGAGGTTGACCGTCTCGTCGCCCTCGTGGACGTTGTCGTCGATGATGGGGACGTTGACCGTCTTCGTGCCCGTCTCGCCGTCGTTGAAAGTGACGGTGTGGTTGGTGACGGCGGTGTAGTCCTGCCCGGCGGTGGCCGTGCCGTCGGCGGTCGAGAAGTTGGAAGTGATCTGGCCGTCCGCGCCGCCGACGCGCTCGACCGTGATGGAGGCCGCGCCGCCCTGCGCGTTCTCCGCGACGGTGTAGGTGGCAGAGGTGAAGCGTATGTCTCCCGGCGTGCCCGCCATGACCGCGACGCAGGCCGAGAATTCTGACGTGCTGTTCAGATTGTTGATGGCGGTTGCCGTGATGATCTGGCCGAGCGTGAGCGCCGACGGGTTGAAGCTGAAAGCGACATCGCCGTTTGCGTCGGTCGTGCCCGTCGTGACGGAGCCGATGTATGTCTGACCTTCGCCGTTGCCGGACGTATCGCACGAAGTGTTGACGTAGAAGTCAATGGTGAAGATTTGATCGGGCGTCGAGTTGAGCGTGCCGGTGATCTTCTTCGTGCTGCCCGTCACGGTGGCGGAGGTGAGCACGGGGAAGTTCTGCAAGTTGTTCGCGCCCGTGTCGGGGTCTTGCGGGTCGTTCGGCGTGATGCCGTCCGCGCCGAGGTCTATGCCGAGGTGCGCGGCGGTCGTGCCGTTCGAGTGAATGGAGTTTCCGCGCAGGGCGTTGTTTGCGCCTGCGGTCGGATCGAGGTTGATGCCGTCGCCGCCGTTGAAGGCGATGAGGTTTGATTCGCCCGCGTTCACGCCGCCGATGGTGTTGAAGATCGTCGCGCTCGTTAAGATGACGCCATTCCCGGCGTTCGGGAGCGCGGTTGTGCCGTCGGCCTGCGTGCCGATAAAGTTGCCGAAGACGAGGTTGCCGTTGCCGCCGCTGAGCAGGATGCCGTGAGCGTCGTTACCGGAGATCAGGTTGCCCGCACCGGCGTCCGTGCCGCCGATGTTCTTGCTGAACCCGGAACTGTTGATGCCCGAACCGGCGTTGCCACGGTCGAGCGTCCCCGTAGCGTCCGTACCGATGTAGTTGCCCTGCACGGTGCTCGCGCCGGTGGAGACGAACTGGATGCCGCTCGCGCCGTTGGCGGAGATGACGTTGCGCGCGCGGATTATGCCGTCCGCCGTGCCGTCGTCGTTATCGTCGCCGCCGATGGTGCTGTTAGTGACTTCGACGCCCGCGCCCGTGTTGCCGAGCGCGGTCGAGCCGTCGGCGGCAAGACCGATGATGTTCCCGCGAATGATGTTGCCGGAGGAGAAGGTCATCAGGATGCCGTGACCGTTGTTGCCGGAGATGAGGTTGCGGTCGGCGGGCAGGGTGCCGCCGATGGTGTTCGTGTCGGAGTTGTGCGAGGTGTTGTCAACTTCGGTCGTAATGCCGTGTGCGCCGTTTCCGAGGTCGAGCGTGCCCGACACGTCCGTGCCGATGAAGTTACCGCGCACGGCGTTCGAATCGCCGTCGTTCGCAGCATCAACGTCTTCCTTGAGGACGATGCCGTCGCTCGGGAAGCGGTTGATGGAGAAGCCGCGCACGACCGAGTTTCGGGTGATGAGGCGGAAGCCGTCAACGCTCGCGCCGCTGGTTGTGCCGTTCAGTTCGAGACGCAGGACGGCGTTGTCTATCGTGGACGACGTGTTGACGGTCGCGCCCGTCTGCGTGTAGCCGTCGAGGGTGACGGGGTTGGTGATGTTCGGCAGCCCGGCAACGCCGGGTCGGATTGACCACCAGCTATGCGGCCAGTCGGGGTCGATGTTGGTGATGGTCGAATCGTCCGTCGCCGTAGTCGTCGTGACGGTAAAGAGCGAGACCTGACCGGCCACGAGGTCGTCGGCATAGTAGAAGTGGCGCGGGTCGGTCGCGGGAATCTGGAAGCTGATGGTGTTGGCATCGGCGCTCAGGTTGGCGGCGTTGATGGCCTCGCGCAGCGAGCAGTGGCTCTGAAGGCAAGCGCCGTCGTCCACGTCGTTCGTCGTGTTGACGACGAGGGTTGTGCCGGGCGCGTCGTCGTTGGTGATCGTGCCGAGACCCTGCCCGTCGGCGACGGTGGCGTTCATCACGTTCGTGAGGTTGACGAAGAAGGTTTCGTTTTCCTCGAAGGCCGTGTCGCCGTTGACCTGCACGGTGACAGTCCTGATGGTCTCGAACGGCGGGAAGCTGATCGCCTGATTCGTGATGGCCGTGTAGTCGGAAGGCGCGGTGGCCGTGCCGTCGGCGGTGCTGGCCGTCAACGTGACGGTCTGGTAGGACTGGCGCGAGAGGCTGAGGGTGAAAGTGAAGAAGGTGACGCCCGCGTTGCCTTCATTGCGCTGCACGTCGTCGATGGTGACGGCGGGGAGCGGGTCGTCGTTCGTGATCGTGCCCGTGCCCTGCCCGTCGAGGATGGTGGCGTTCGACGGGTTGGAGAGGTTGACGAAGAACTGCTCGTTCGGCTCGTAGATGCCGTCGCCGTTGACCTGCACGGTGACGGGCGCGGAAGTCTGCCCGGCGGGAATGGTGACGGGCGTGGGCGAGACGGCGGCGTAGTCCGAAGGCGCGGTGGCCGTGTCGTCGGCGGTTGCGACCGTGAAGGAGACGGGCACGTCAACCGCGCGCGAGAGCGTGACGGTGAAGTCGTAGGCGGTCGTGCCGCTGTCGCCTTCGGCGTGCGTCACGTCGTTGATGGTGAGTTGCGGCAACGGCTCGAAGTCGTAAGTCGTATTCAAAGCGTTGACGCCGATGGTGACCTTATCGACGTTGCCGACAAAGTTGTCCCAGGAGCCTGCGCCGAAGCCCGCGACGACGCGGATGTTGCCCGCAGAAGAATTGAGTATGCGCGCGTTCGGGAAGGCCGCGATGATGGCCGAGAGCGGCTTTACGTCGCTGCCGGGATTAGCGCCGCCCGCGCCGGTCGTAGACCACCAGCCGCCGTTTCGCGCGTCCCAGCGCTGCCAGGTGTTGAGAACGTTGTCGCCCTGATCGGGGACGGCTGTGGTGTAACCGTGCTGGTATTCCGGCTCGAAGAAGATGATGGAGTCTACGGTCGTGCTCCCGTCGCCGTCGAGGTCGAGGTTGAGCATGATGTAAACGGTCTGGTCGCCCGTGGACGGCGCGGTCGTGTCATTGCTCGTGTAGGTGCTGTAGCTCAGTTCGGTCAGATCGCTTAAGGGCGTACCGTTGAAGTTGGTCTGGCGGAACTGCGCCGCGCCGCCGCCGTTCGAGCCGACGGAGAGTTGGCCGCTGCCGACGCCGAGCGGCGGCGTGGCCGGGCCGTGAACGAAGGTGGCCGTCGAGGTGCCGCTCGTCTGGATGACCCAGCCGTTCTGGTTGGGCGGCCAGACGATGCGTTCGCTCTGCTGCCCCTGAAAGCCGTTCGTGCCGCGCCCCGGGGTGGTTTCGACGTTGGTATCAGTGCCGCTCAAAAGAAACGGCATGTACTTGATGTTGGCCGAGGCGGGGCCTGCGATGTCGGGCGCGCCGCCGGGGTTCGTGGCCGAGCCGCCGTACTCGACGGGTATTTGCGCGGCGTAGCCCGGCTCCATGGTGTTGTCCGTCGTGACGACGGGCGAGGTTGTGCCGAACCAGTTGTTGCGGAAGTTCTTGAGGTTCGAGGTGCCGGGCGAGGGAATCGAGCCGCCCGTCTGCCGGTCGGCGACCTCGCCATACCAGTTGCCGCTCAGATCGTTGTTGTTGAAACCAGAGTGGACGGCAGACTGCGGCGGGTTGTTGGTCGTGCCGCTGCCGTCGAGGAAGAGAACGCCGACCGTCCAGTTGTTGGTGATGAAGTTTTCCACGACCGTCAGGCTGTCGGTCTGGTTGCGCAGGAGTAGCCCCGTGCGGTTGAACGTGATCGAGTTGTTGCGAATGGTGTGGCCGTTGCTGTTGTTGATGTCTATGGCGGTGCGGTTGCCGGTCAGGAGGTTGTCGTGGATGAGTGTGCCGGTGATGGCCTGTCCCTGAATGGCGATGCCCGCCGTGTTCAGCGGGTCGTTCCACGTCGCGGCCGAGTTGCCGTCGCGCGTGATGGTGAAATTATTGATGACCACGTTGCTCGCCGTCACATTGAGCGTCGTCGCGGGGCCGCCCGAAGGGCCGCTGATGGTTGAGACGCCCATGCCTGCGCCGTGCAGGGTGACGGGTTTGTTGACGACGACATCTTCGTGATACGTCCCGGCCAGCACGTTGACCGTGCCGCCCGGTGCGACGCCGTCAATACCGCCCTGCACGGTCGGGAAGGCGTCGTAGCCGATTTCGGTGGCGGGGCCTTCAGCGCCGTCCGGGTCTGTGCCGTTCGCGCCCGTAAAGTCGTCGTCAACATAGACGACGTTCGGCGGTGCTGCGGCGGCGGCGGCGTTCATGCCCGTGCCGTTTGCGCCGGGTTTCCTGCTCCGCTCAGCTTTTGATAACGGCTGTTGCGCTCCCGTTCGGCGGCTCTCCATGTAGGCGTTCGCGCCGAGGGCGCAGGCGACGATGCCGAAAGCTGCGACGAGTGTGAAGAGGCGGGTGCTGAGTTTCAGGGCGGCGAAACGGGGACGAAGGTAGTTCATCAGGGGGATACTCCAGTTAGTTAGTAGTTCATTTGTGCGGGCTTTGACGCGTCCTGAGCAGGTAGTTGTGGTGCGGCCACAGTTTGAGACGTGTCGGATTCAGCTTGCGACTAAATGAACGGGACGAAGGACGCGGGCGCGTTGCAAATTAAAGTCGGCAGACCCTGAGGGCTAAAACTGCAACTCCGGTGTTGAGACACCAAGTGTATAAATCTCACTTACATAAACTTGAGAAGATATGGAATGAGGTTGGGCGCGAATAGCCGGAAGAACAACCCGGAGAACCGGGTGCGAGGGTGACTTGGGAAAAAAGTGGCTTAACGCTTCGGCGGCAACTCTAAAAACTGCCGCTGTGGATACTAAAATGCGTGGAAAAACTACAGTAGCCGGAGGTTCTTGTCAACGCCGGAGACGCGTCGCGAGGTGAATATTTTCGGCGGGGGAATTGATGTGCGGAGGTGAGACGGAGTCTTTATGGCGGGGATAATTGAAACGCCCGGCCTCCACGAAGGAGGCCGGGCGCTTCGTCAGTTTATTTCACCGAAACATCGTCCACACGGAACGACGTAGGCAGCGAACTGTCCTGTGTGGAACGGAACTGAATCCTTACGGTCTGTCCCGCCCAGGTGTTGAGGTTGTACGGCCCGCGCAGCACGTAAACTCCCGCCGTGCCGCTGTTCTGGTTGCTGAGCGTCCCCAGCGTGCCCAGAAGCGTCCCCGACGTGTTACGCACTTCGATGAAGAGACGGTCGTAGACGGCTGCGCCCGCAGCCTCGCCCGTCGTGATGTTCAACCAGAAGTTGAGGTTTGCGCCGCCGCCCGGAATCGTGACCTGCTGGTAGAGCGTGCTGGTCGAACTGTTGACGGCGCCGAGGATCATGTAGGCCACGCCGCCATGCGGGTATGCGCCCGTGCTGCGTACGGTCTGGCCGCTGATAACCCAGGGCGTGGTGCCCGTCTCGAAGCCGCCGTTGGTGATCAACTCGACGCTTCCGCCGGTTGTGCCCGCCTGCGACACTGTGAAGGTTTGACCTGCGATGGTGATCGTTCCCGTGCGCGAGGCCGTGCTCGTGTTGCCCGCGAC
>DASQDV010000150.1:0-3506 GCA_035633995.1 Pyrinomonadaceae bacterium
TCTGCGAAGAAGTAGCCCTGCTCCTGCAAGTGGTTTTTCAGACGCCGCGCGCCTTCGATGATGGCCGCCTGATCGATGCTGCCCTCGCGTTCGACGGGCAGAATCTCGCGCCGCTTCTTCTCACCCACGTCAAAGCCCGTCACGTCCACGTTGACGCGCGGCCCCACGCCGCCCGTCAGGTTCACCGTGATCGTGTTGCGAGTTGAATCGATGATCGTCTGCGCTTCGCCGAGTTGCGGCGCGAGGAATCCCGATTCGATGATCGCGCGGCGGATGCGCCCGAGGTCTTCGCCGAGCGCGGTGCGCGTGAAGGGCGCGTTTGGCGCGAGCTTGAGCGTGGGGCGCACCTGCGCGTCGTTGAACCCCGTGATCTGTATGTTGAAGGCTTCGACGCGCGACTGCTCGCCGGGCGTGACCGTGTAGGCGACGAGCGCGCCCGTGCCCGCCTCGTCGACCGTGCGCGTGAAGCTCACTTCGGCGCGGAAGAAGCCCCGGTCGCGCAGGTAAATCTGGATGGCGTCAGCCCCGGCGCGCAAGGCCTGGTCGGAGAGGCGCGCGCCCGCGTCGAGCAGGTTGAGGCGCGCGCGCAGTTCGTCGGCGGTGATGGGCGCATCGGTCGGCGGCGAGACGAGTTCGAGCCGCACGTCCGTGACGCGCACCTGCGGCCTGACGATGAAGCGCAGGGCGATAGGCACGCCCGCGCCGCCCACGCCCGGCGCGCTCCTCACCTCCGACGCTTCGACGCGCACATTCTCCACGCGCTCCGAATCGAACAACGCCTGCAAAGATTCGCGCACGCGCACGGCGGAGAAAGGCGTGTTCGGCGCGACGGTCAGGAGGCGGCGCAACTCGGCCTCGCCCGTCGTGTTGCGCGCCGCGCCCTCATACACGACTTCCACAGAGGCGACCGTGCGCCCCTCGTAGCGGCTCAGGTCGTTCACGCCTTCCGCCACTTCAGGCACGACAGCACCGACCCGCGCGCCGCACGCGACGAGCAGAAGAACGACGAGGATGAAACGACGAGAAAGCACCTTGTTTGCCAGTTATCCCTTTTTGTCCGTAGTCAGTTGTCCGTGGTCAGTTGTTTTCCTCTTACCCAAGCTCAAACTTTTATCTTCAGCCCGCCGCCCGCGCTACACGAACAACGGGCAACTGACTACGGACAACGAACGGTTCTTAAAATCTCTTCCTGAACCGAATCTCGAAACTGAAATTGTCGCGCGCCGAACGCAGCGTGTTGGTCGCGCCCTGCTCATACTGCGCGATGAACGAGAGGCGGTCGGAGACGCGGTATTCGAGCGCGAGCACTTGATTTTGATCCGTCGTCACGTTGGTCGAATACGTGAGACTCAGATTGCGGTTGATCTGCCGCCCGACCGTTAAGCGCGCCGTCGGGCTTGAGCCGCCGCGACCCGCGATGAGCGGATCGATCTCGAAGCGATTCAGGCCGAACAGTTTGTCCGTCGCTTTTTGCACGGGGTTGTTGATGAGCGTGTCGGTCAACAAACTCGTCGCCGTGCCGAAGCCGGTTTGCGCGAGCGTCGCGCCGCCTTCCTCGCTGCGGTTCAAGTCGCCGGTTGTGATGAGCGCCACCACGTCGGACTGCGGGAGCGCCGGGTCGCTTCTGACGACGGCGTTCGGCGAAGAGAGCGGCCCCGTCAGTCCGACGATAACGCGATAGCCTTTGATCTCGGCTTCGGCCTGAATGTTCAGGATCGGATCGGCGTCGGCGCGCGCAGGCAAGTCTATGTAGGCGCGCGTCAATTCGTAGCGGTCGTTGCGGAAGTTGAGCGTGCCGCGCGCGACCGTGATGCGCCCGCCGATGACGGGTTCTTCCATCGAGCCGCGCACCTGCAAGTTGACCGAGCCGACGAGGTCGGCCAGATTGTTGCGGACGACGAGCGCGTCGCGCCCTTCGACGCGAAGGTCGAGCCGGAGGTTTCCGCCGAAGCCCCCGCCGTCGCCTCCGCCACCGCCCTCGCTGATCGTGGCCTCGCGGCGGCGGTTGATGAAGTCTGCGATCTCTATGTCCTCGGTGTATTCGGCGCGGCGCAGGTTGACGAGGCCGGAGAGAATCTGCGCCTGCGAAGTGCCTTGCAGGATGAGATCGGCGTCGGCGGTGGCGCGTATGTCCTGCGGCAGCGGCACGGTGACGTTCTCGCCGCGCAGGCTCAGGCGAAACTGCGTCGGCGTGAACCCGGCAAGGAGCGCTCCGCCCGACACACTTATACGCCCGCCGCCGAGCGTGCCCGTCAGCGAATCAATCTGCGCGCGGTCGGCTGTGAAGCGCACGCTGCCCTGTATGTTCTGCACGGTCAGGCGTTGTTCGGTCAGGAGCGTCGAGAAGGACGCGCCCGCGAGCGACGCCGTGCCCGTCAGTCGCGGGTCTTCAAACGTTCCGGCGACGCGCACCTCTAGGTGCGACGTGCCCGCGAGGAAGATGTCGGGCGAGAAGCCGTTCAGGACGCGCAAATTGAGATCGCCGACGACGGTGAAATTCTGTCGCCCGCCTGCGCCGAGCGCAGCCGACCCGCCGAAGACGACGTTTGTGCCCGGCCCCGTGAACTGCGTCTTGTCGAAGACAATTTCGTTCGGCGAAAACTGCACGACGAGCGGATCGGTGGCGACGAGTTGCACATCGGCGATCTGAAAGACGAGTTGCGAGAACTGCGCCGTGCCGCGAATGTTATTGAACGAGAAAGCGCGCTCGCCCTCTTCGTTTTCGCCGAAGAGTTTGCCGGAGGCGCGGAGCGTGCCCGTCGCGCGCCCCGTCACGCGCACGTTCGAGCCGGGCAAAAGCGTGGCGAAGAGTTGCGTCAAATCCTGATTCGTCAGCGTCGTCTCAACCGTCGTCAGCAAGTCGTCGTTGCTGAGGTCAACGACGGCGCTCACGACCTGCGGTTGACCGAGAATGCCCGTCGTCAGTTGCAGATTGAACTTCTGATTTTCGGTGCGCCCGACGATGGCGAGCGTGCCCGCGCTCTGCCCGTTGATCATCACGTCGCGTCCCTGCCCGTCGATCTGCACGTTGAAGCTGCGCGGGTCGCTGAAGACGCCTCTGGCCGTCGCGCTGAAATCAGCCGTGCCGGAAACCTGCGGCGTTGCGCCGCCCGCCAGCCCCGCGAGCGCGGCGAGACTCACGCCCGCCCCTTGCGCTTGCACGTCGAACGCCTGCGTCTCCGTGTCAAACGTGCCTTTGGCCGTGACGCGCCCGGCGCGGAAACGCGCGTCGAGGTTTTCGAGCGAGACGGTCGTGCCGCTGAAAGCCGCACGCGCGACGATCTCGTCGAAGGGTTCGCCGTTGATGCTGCCCGGCCCCGAACGCACGTCTGCGTTGCCGCTCAAAGGGCCGGGGATGCCGCGCACGCTGACGCGCCCCGAAGTCGGGCCGACCGTGGCAAGTTGAGAACTGAACTGTGCCGAGCTAATTCCCCCGTGCGCGGTAGTCCTCATCCCGACCGGCATCGCGGCGAGGAGGCTGCCGATGTTAATGCGTTCGAGCGTCG
>DASQDV010000151.1:0-3278 GCA_035633995.1 Pyrinomonadaceae bacterium
CGAGCAGTTTCACGCGCAGGTCGGCGTGACGGGCGTGGTGCTGACGAAGATGGACGGCGATGCGCGCGGCGGCGCGGCGCTCTCGATCAAGCAGGTGACGGGGCAGCCGGTGAAGTTCGTCGGCGTCGGCGAAAAATACGACGCGCTCGAACCTTTTTATCCCGACCGCATCGCGCAGCGCATCCTTGGCATGGGCGACGTGCTTTCGCTCATCGAACAGGTGCAGTCGCAGGTTGACCAGTCGGAGGCGGAAGCGCAACTCAAGAAACTGCAAAAGAACGAGTTTACGCTCGACGATTTCCGCAGCCAGTTGCGACAGGTGAAAAAGCTCGGCTCGTTCTCGAAGATCATGAAGCTCCTGCCCGATCAACTGCTCGGCGGGATGGGCATGCCGGACTTGGACGAAGAACAGTCCGCGCAGATGGAAAAGGAACTCAAGCGCACCGAGGCGATCATTGATTCGATGACGCGAGAGGAGCGCAACGATCATCGCATCCTGAACGCGAGCCGTCGCCGCCGCATCGCGCGCGGGTCGGGCGTCAACGTTTCGGAAGTGAACCAGTTGATCAAGCAGTACGTCGAGATGCGCGGCATGATGAAGCAGTTATCGGGCGCCGGACTCTTCGGCGGCAGCGGCGGCGGAGGCGGCGGCATGAAAGGCCGCATGATGCGCAAACTCGGCGGCATGATGGGCATGCCCGACATGAGCGGATTGATGGGCGGCGGCGGCGGAGACGGCGAAGGCGGCATGAACCTGCCCGCGCTTCCCGGCGCGCCCGGAGCAGCAGGCGGCAACGGGCGCAAGAAACTGCGCAAGAAGCCGCGACACAAGAAGAAACGATGAAATAGGAACGCGGAACGCGGAAGTGAAGTAACGTGCTTCCTGCTTTCAGTTCATCGTTCCTACTTCATCATTTGATTTGGAGGATACACAGTTGTTAGCAATCAGATTGATGCGCATGGGCGCGAAGAAAAGCCCTTCGTATCGCGTGGTGGTTAAAGAGAAGTTGTCGAAGCGCGACGGGGCATATCTCGAAAACGTCGGCACTTACAACCCGACACGCAACCCGGCGGAAGTGAAACTCAACCTTGAGCGCATCACCTACTGGATGGAGCGCGGCGCGCAGCCGACCGACACCGTGCGCCAGTTGATCAAGAGCCAGTCGAAGGCGCAGGCCGAAGTTTAGTTTCAAGTTTCAGGTTGCAGGTTGCAGGTTTAAGACCAAAGAGCTTCAGTCTTGAAACTTGTAACTTGAAACTTTAGCGAAGCGATGAGAGAGACCGTCGAAATGATCGTCAAGGCTCTCGTGGACGACGCCGAGCGGGTGGACGTGCGCGAAGAGTTGGGGCGCGACGGGCGAAGCGTGATCATCGAGGTGCGCGTTGCGCCCGAAGACATGGGCAAGCTGATCGGGCGGCAGGGGCGGACGGTGCGCGCGCTGCGCTCGCTGTTTCATGCCGTGAGTTTGAAGCAGGGGCGCCGCTACATTTTAGAGATCATGGAATGAGCGAGGACGTGAATCCTGAGGGCGAGGAGACGGAAGAACTGGTTGCCGTCGCGCGCATCGCCAAGACTCGCGGGATACGCGGCGAAGTGGCCGCCGACCTCCTGACCGATTTCCCCGAACGCTTCGACGGGCTCGAAGAATTGATCTCCGTGAACGCGTCGGGCGAGCGCACGACGCTCTCGATTGAAAACTGTTGGCTGCACGGCGGGCGCGTCATCTTGAAGTTTGCCGGTTACGATTCGCCGGAAGCGGCGAAGGCGCTCGTCGGGCGCGAACTCGCCGTGCCGGAAGCGGACGCGGTGGAACTCGAAGAGGATGAGTTCTACGATTGGGAGTTGATCGATTGCCGCGTCGAGACGATTGATAACAGGGACGTGGGGCGCGTGCGTGAAGTGCTGCACACGGGGGCAGCCCCGGTGCTCGTCGTGCGGGACGACGGCGGTGCACGCGAGCACCTGATCCCGCTTGCCGAAAGCATCTGCGTCGAGATCGACACGGAGGAGAAATTGATCCGCGTCGATCCGCCGGAAGGACTGTTGGAATTTTAGATTGCGGAATGCGTATTGAAAAGCGCAGTGGCTCGACGCACGGCATCTTGTTTTCAAATCCGCGTTCCGCAATCCGAAGTCCGCAATGCTTGTTGACATCATCACGATCTTTCCAGACTACTTCCGCACGGTGTTTGATTACGGGATCGTGCGGCGCGCGTGCGCGAGCGGCCTGGTCGAGATCAGGGCGCACGACTTGCGCGGCTGGACGACCGACAAGCACAAGATGGTTGACGACCGCCCGTTCGGCGGCGGCGACGGGATGGTGTTGAAGCCCGAACCGCTCTTTGCAGCAGTCGAATCTTTGACGGGCGCGGGCAGCGCGGGGGAACTTGCGGGCACAGGCGTGCGCGTCGTGATGCTTTCGCCGCAGGGGCGCGTCTTGAGTCAGAACGTGGCGGCTGAGTTGGCGGGCGCGGAACGTCTCGTGCTCATCTGCGGTCGTTACGAGGGCGTGGACGAGCGCGTCGTAGAGATGCTCGTGACGGACGAAATCTCCATCGGCGATTATGTCCTGTCAGGCGGCGAACCGGCGGCGGTCGTCGTGGTTGATGCCATCGTTCGCCTGATTCCGGGCGCGCTGGGGAGCGAGACTTCGGCCTCGAACGATTCTTTCTCCGAGGGCTTGCTCGACTTTCCGCACTACACGCGCCCGCCGGAGTTTCGCGGACGTCGCGTGCCCGAAGTTTTGCTCGGCGGCAACCACGCCGAGATCGCGCGCTGGCGCAGGCAGAGGGCGTTACTTAAAACGCGCCGTAACCGCCCCGATCTTTTAACCCGCGCCGAGCTCACCGAAGCCGAGCGCACGTGGCTCGCGGGAGCGGCGGAGCCGGAAGAAGAGTTTTAAGTTTTCAGTTCTCAGATAGAACTGAAAACTGAAGTTGAAAACTGAAAACTGTTAGCTAGTTATGGAGTGTTAGACATGAACCGTTTAGATGCTGTCGAAAAAACTCAGATGAATAAAACCATCCCGGACTTTCAGCCGGGAGACACGGTGCGCGTCCACGTGCGCGTGAAGGAATCGGAGACGAAAGAGCGTTTGCAGGTTTTCGAGGGACTCGTCATTGCGCGCAAGGGCGGGGGCGTGCGCGAGACGATCACCGTGCGCAAGACCAGTTTCGGCGTCGGCGTCGAACGCATCTTCCCGCTCTACGCGACGATTGTGAAAGACATCGAAGTGGTCAAACGCGGGCGCGTGCGCCGCGCCAAGCTCTACTACCTG
>DASQDV010000152.1:0-5435 GCA_035633995.1 Pyrinomonadaceae bacterium
ATCGCGCCGCCGCGCCCCGCCACCCACGCCGCAGAGCCGCCCCTGTAGGCGACGGCAAAGAGCGGCACGCTCGTCGCGCTCGCCAGCACGTCCCACGTCTCGCCGCCGTCCTTCGTCTGCATCACGCGCCCCTGTTCGCCGACGATGAGCGCGTCTAAGGGCGTCGCAACCGAGACGGCGAAGAGTTTGAGCTTGACCTTGCTCTCCTGCTGCCGCCAGCGCGCGCCCGCGTCGTCCGTGCGCAGGATCAACCCGCCCTCGCCGACGATGAAGCCGCGCCGCGTGTCTGCGGCGGCAAACGCCACGCCGTAGAGCCACTCCTTGCTGTTCGTCTCGACGTAGCGCCACGTCTCGCCGCCGTCCTCCGTGCGCAGGATCATGCCCTGCGCGCCGACGGCGACGGCCACCCCGTCAGCGCCCGCAAACGACACGTCTTCGAGCCACGTGATGGTGTCGGTGCGCTTCTGCCGCCACGTCTCGCCGCCGTCGTCGGTTGCCAGAATCGTGCCGCGCGCGCCGACGGCGAGGCCGCGCCGCTCGTCCGCGAAGTGGACGCCGGAGAGTTCCTGCTTGACGGGCGAATCGGCCTTCGCCCACGTCACGCCGCCATTATCGCTTCTCAGGATCGTGCCCGCGTCGCCCACAGCCCAGCCGTGCGTCTCGTTGACGAAGAAGACGTGCGTGAGACGGACTGTCGTGCCCGACGGCCTGACAGTCCAACGCTTGCCGCCCGAAGAGGTGTAGAGTATGCGACCGCGCGAGCCGACCGCCCAGCCGCGCGAGCCGTCCAGAAAGAAGATGTCCGCGAGGTCTTCGCGCCCGCCTTCGCTCAAACGCCGCCATTCGAGGCCGCCGTCGTCCGTGCGCAGGATCAGGCCGTCGCCGCCTGCCGCCCAGCCCGTCGCCTGATCCGCGAAGTGGATGGTCGTCAGGCGCGGCTGCGTCTTCACGCTGACGGGCAGCCAGACCTGCCCGCCGTTCGCCGTCGCCATCACCACGCCGTCGTTGCCCGCCGCCCAGCCGTGCTGCTCGTCCAGAAAATAGACCGACAGGAGATCGGCCTGCTGGTAAACTTCTATGCGCGACCACGTCTGGCCGCCGTCGTCCGTCTGCAAGACGAGGCCGCCGTAGCCGACGGCGACCGCGCGCTTCGTCGCACCCGCAAAGGCCACGCCCGTCAGGGGAAACTCGCGCGCCTGCGGCTGGCTGCGCCACGTCTCGCCGCCGTCTGTGGTCGTGAGCATCGTGCCGTTCGCGCCGACCGCCACGCCGGTTTGTTTATCGCCGAAAGAGATCGAGAACAGGTGCGCCGTCGTGCCCGACTGTTGCTCGCGCCACGTGCGCCCGCCGTCTATGGTGGCGATGATGCGCCCGTATGTGCCGCATGCCCAGCCGCGCCGCGCGTCGTCCCCGGCGAAGGCGACGTTGTAGAGATGATCTTTCACGCCCGTCGGGCGCGCCAGCCAACGCTCGCCGCCGTTCTCCGTCGAGAGCACGACGCCGCGCGCGCCGACGGCCACCGCCGTGTTCTTGTCCTTGACGAACAGGCCGTAGAGCGTCGTCGCGACGGGCGCGCGTTGCGCCTCCCACTCGAAGCCGCCGTCGTCCGTGTGCAGGATCGCGCCGTCCGCGCCCGTCGCCCAGCCGTGCAGCTTGTCGGGCGCAAAGCGCAGGGCGTGAATCGCGTTCCCCTGCGGCAGCGGGTTTTGCCACAGCCACCCGCGCGTCTGCGCCGCCGCGCTCGCAGTGAGCACGCCGGCGAGCGCGAGCGCAAGCGTAACGCCAGCGCGCAGGTGTTTGGAGATGTGGCGGAGAAATGGCATGAATCTACGTCGGGGAGGAATTTCAAGTGGCGTTCAATTTGATCGCGAATTTGCGCCGTCTAACTTACTCTCAAACTTCGGTTGCTATCAACCGGCGGCGTCCGCCTCGCCGAACGCTTGAGCCGCCTCGCGCAGCACGCTTTCGTCCACGCGACCGAGCGCGGCGATGCGGCGCGCGGCACGGTCTACGGCCTCCTGCGCGCCGTGCCCGGCGTGGCCTTTGATCCATTCCCACTCGATGCGGTGCGCGTCGCGCGCGCGGTCGAGACGCTCCCACCATTCGTGGTTCGACTTGCGACGAAAGCGCCCCGCCATCGTTTCGACCACGTAGCGCGAATCCGTGAGCACGCGCACGCGGCAGGGTTCGCGCAGTTGTTCTAATCCGATGGCCGCCGCCGCAATCTCGGCCTGCTGGTTCGTCGCCGAGCCGAGGTAGCAACCGAACGCGCGCCAGCGTTCGCGGAAGTTCAGGAGCGCGACCGCCGCCGCGCGCGTCTCCGCCTGACCGTTGCCGAGGCTCGAACCGTCGCAATAGATCGTCACTTCCTTCAGAGCGCTCACGCCGCAGCCTCTTCGCCCCGTCCCGTGAGGACGAGAACGTGGTCAACCGCTTCCTCGAACGTGTCGTCGTGCGAGATGACGAAGAGTTGGTTGAAGTGGCGCACCTGGCCTATCTGGCGCGCGAGGTTTTCGCGCCGCTCGGCGTCCATGTTCACCGTCGGCTCGTCGAAGAAGGCGATGCGAATGTCAGACAGTTGTTTTAAAAGCGCGAGCCGCACGGAGAGCGCCGCGACCATCTGCTCGCCGCCCGACAAGTTCACGAACGAGCGTTCATGCCCGCCTTCTTCCAGAATGATCTCGTAATCGCTTGACCAGCGGAGCGTGCGCTCTGCGTCGCCCGTGATCTCGCGGAAGAACTGGTTGGCCTCGACCGAGATGTGCGCCACGTAGCTGCGCGTCACTTCCGGCCCCGCCTTCTTCAGGATGTCGCGCATGAACTCGGTCGCTTCGTCCAGACGCTTCAAGCGCTCCTGCGCGCGAAGTTCCTCCTGCCAGCGGGCGCGCACCTCGTCGAGCCGCGCGATCTCCGCCGCGAGTTTCTCCACCGTTTCGCGCGCGTGTTCGAGCTTGGCTGACAGGTTCGCTTCTGACGACAGCGCGAGCGCGAGCGCGTCGCGCTCCGCCGAATGTGCATCGCGTCGGTATGCGGCGACGGCCTCGGCATGCGCCGTCTGCGCCTCGTCCGATTCACGCGCCGCGCGCGCCGTCTCTTCAGCCGCGCGTTTGACTTCCGACGCGCGCGCCGCGACGGTGGCCGCGAGCGATGCGCTTTCGAGATAGACGCGGTAGGCCGGAGCGGTCGCGTCGCGCCGCGCGAGCGTCGCCGTCCAGCGTGCGTCGAAGTCCGCGAAACGCGCCGAGTGCGCCGTGAGTTCATCGCGTTCGGCGGCGAGCGCAAGCGTCGCATCGCGCGCGCCCGCCACTTCCGTTTGCAGCGTCGCCTCCTGCCCGGCCTCGGCGCGACGGACGCTCAGGCGCGCGCGCGGGTCATCGAGGGCGCGCAGGCGCGCGTCCGTCTCGCCGATGTCGCGTTCGAGCGATTCGATGGCGCTTGCGGCGGCGGCCAGTTCGGCGCGTGCCTCCTTCTTGCGCTTGCCTTCCGCCTCGATCTCGGCGAGACGCTGGCGCAGAGTTTCCAACTCCGCGAAGCGCAACAGAGATTCGCGCGCATTGATGAGGTCTGCATCGACGCCGATCAATTTATTTCTCAACTCGTCGAGTTCGCGGTCGTCCGAAGGGAGCGCGCCCAACTCGCGGTCGAGCGTGGCGAGCAGAGACTGGCGCGCGTCGAGCAGTTCGCGTTCGTGCGCGAGTTGGGCGCGCTCGCGTTCCAGTTGGACGACGGCGACCGACGCCTCGCGCGCCGTGTGCACCTGCCGTTCGACGCGTGCGGCTTCCGCCTGCACGGTTTGAAGCTCGGTGCGGTTCGCCGTCAGGTGGTCTTTGAAATAACCTTCGAGCGTCTGGCCTTCGCCGATGTTCAAACAACGCTCGGAGAGGATGGGGCACAAGCCCCCTTTGACTTCGGCGCGCATCTTCTCGTCGCGCGCGATCTCCGCGCGCAGGTGCGCGGCCTGTTCGGCGAGTTCGCGCCCGCTTCGTTCGAGTTCGGCGGCGCGTTCCGCCCCGGCGGCGCGCGATTCGAGGTCGCCGACTTTGCGTTCGAGCGCAGCGGCAATCGTTTGCAGGCGTTTGATCTCGCGCGTTAAATCACGCCGCTGGTTGGTGAGGTGCTTGCGGTCGGTCGCGGCCTTCTCGGCGCGGCTGAGCGAGTTATGCAGCCCCAGTTGTTCGCTCTCCAGACGCGCGACGCGCGCGGGCGCGTCCTGCGCCCGCTCCGCCTGTTTCAAAGCCTCGCGCGTCTGCGCGTGCTGCGCGCGCAGATTATTGAGTTCACTGTCGAGGCGCACTAGCTGCTCGCGCGCGGCGAGCGCGTGCGAACGCAACTCGCGCAGGCGTTCGCGCTCGCGCTCCAACTCTTCCTGCGCGCCCACCTCGCGCTCGATCTCCGCGAGCGACTCGCGCGCACGCGCCGCCGCTTCGAGTGCCAGTGTCAGGCGGCGCACGTCCGACTCGGCGGCGGCCAACAGATTCGACACGCGGTTGGTTTCAGCCGTCAGGCGGTCGCGCTCGGCGCGTTCCGTTTCGAGTTGCGTCAATTCGGCGAGCGCGGCGAGGTGCGCGTGATAGTCGGCTTCGGATGCCTGCTGCTCGGCGCGTGCGCGCTCGGCTTCGTCGAGTTTGTTGCGGAGTTCGGCGAGGCTGCGTTCGGCGGCCTTGCGCTCCACGTCGGCGCGTTCAACCCGCGCGCGCGACTCGGCGACGCGCCGCTCGGCCTCCTCGAATGCTTCGACCCTGCGCTTGCGCTCGGCGACTTCGCGGCGCAATTCGTCGAGCGTTTCAGACAACTCGCGCGCGCGCTCGCCCGTTGACTTGTGTTCCGCCGTCATCTCCTCGTAGCGCGCGAGCGTGCCTTCGGCGCGCCCGATGCGCTCGCGCGTCTCGGAATGGCGGTCGCGGATCAAATTGACGGTGTCGCGCAGGCGCTCCGCGCTCTCTCGATATTCTTCGACTTTGAGCAGGCGATCAAAGGCGGCCTTGCGCTGGCTGGACGTTTTGAGAAAGTCGGCTGTGAGCGTCCCCTGCGGCACTCCGATGGCCGACTTGAAAAGCGCGGGCAAGTCCGTCCCCGCTTCGATGCCGAGAAGTTTGGCGAGCATCGGCGCGACGTTCGCCTTCTTCTCTTCGAGCTTGAGTTTGAGTTCGGGGTCGTAGATGTAATAACCGTTGCCCGTGTCGCGATAGACGGTGTAGCGCCGCCCGTCCGCGTCGCTCTCGAAGGTGACGCGCGCCGAACCCTTCTTCGCGCCGCGCCGCAGGAAATCGTCCTTGCTGTAGTCGAGCGTGTCAAAGAGCGTCCACGCGATGGCTTCGAGGATGGTGGTTTTGCCCGCGCCGTTCGGGCCGACGATGGCCGTCGTGCCCGGCTCGAAAGAGAACTCGGCGCGCTCGTAGGATTTGATGTTGTCTAATTCGACGCGTGTGACGTGC
>DASQDV010000153.1:0-3646 GCA_035633995.1 Pyrinomonadaceae bacterium
GGCGTTCAGGCAGAAGAACGGTCGCGCGAGCGCGCCGATTGTCCCGTGCAACACGTCTACGGCGCGCGTCGTCGGTTCAACGGCGGCGCGTGTCGTCGCGTGTCCGTCGCGGCGGCTGTGTTTGACGAGGCGTTCGAGCCAGCCGTCGAGCGAAGCGCGCCCGCCTTCGAGGCCGCGCGCGAAATCGTTGCCCGTGCCTGCGGGCAGGGGTGCGAGCGCGGCTTCGGCGTTGATTCGCGCGGGCATCGCCGCCGTCGTCGTCGCTGTTGGGGCGCGCGCGTTTTCGCGTTCAAAGAATCCCGTCACCACTTCACCGAGCGTGCCGTCGCCGCCGACGACGGCGATTGTCCGGTAGCCCGCCGAGAGAGCCGCGCGCGCCGCCGCCTGCGCATCGCCCGTCTCCTTTGCCTCGTGCGCCTCGAAGCGCAGGCCGCGTTCGCCGAGCACGCTGCGGACACGCGCCCATGCCGCACGCGCACGCGCGGCGTTGTAGTTGACGACAACGAAGGTCTCCCTTTCACCATTCATGCGGGGCAAAACATTAACCCGTAAATCGTGAATCGTAAATCGTCAAAGGAAGTGAATCGTAAATAGATGTATACAGTTTTTTCTATTTACGATTCACGATTCACGATTTACTTCTTTCCTCGATTCACGATTTACTAATTTCGATTTAGGATTCTCCCATGCGTGCAATCGAGATCGTTTCTCATGGCGGGGTTGAAGGTCTGGAAGTCCGCGAGGTTGAAACACCTCTTGCAGCGGGCGACCGCGTGCGCGTGCGTGTGCGCGCGGCGGCATTGAATCGCGCCGACCTTTTGCAGCGGCGCGGGGTTTACCCGGCACCGCCCGGCGCGCCCGCCAATATTCCGGGGCTGGAGTTTGCGGGCGAGGTCGAGGCGCTCGGAGAGGAAGCGCGCGCGTGGCGCACGGGGCAGCGCGTGTTCGGCATCACGGGCGGCGGGGCGCAGGCCGAGTACGTGGTCGTGCCCGAAAACACGCTCGCGGAAATTCCCGATAATCTCGGTTGGGAAGAGGCCGCCGCCGTGCCCGAAGCGTTCATCACGGCGCACGACGCGCTGTTCACACAAGGAAGGCTCGCGCTCGGCGAACGCCTCGTCGTCCACGCCGCAGGGTCGGGCGTCGGACTCGCCGCCATCCAACTGGCGCGCGCCGCTGGCGCGCAAACTCTCGGCACGGCTCGCACCGCCGACAAACTCGAACGCGCACGCGCCTACGGTCTCGACGAAGCGTGCGTCGTCTCTGAAGACCCGCAGGCGTTTGCCGATGCTGCGAAAGCGTGGACGCGCGGCGCGGGCGTCGAACTCATACTCGATCTCGTCGGCGCAAACTACCTCGCGGCGAACCTCGGCGCGCTTCGTTCGCGCGGTCGCCTGCTGCTCGTCGGCACGATGGGCGGTGCCCTCGCGCCGCTCGATTTCCGGCAGGTGATGGGCAAACGCCTGCGCATCACGGGCACGGTCTTGCGCGCGCGTTCGGCGGAAGAGAAGGCGCGCGCCACGCGTCTGTTCGCCGCGCACGTCCTGCCGCTCGTCGCGCGCGGCAGCGTGCGTCCGGTCATCGACAGCGTCTACGATATGCGCGACATACGCGCCGCCCACCTGCGCCTCGAATCGAACGAAACTTTCGGCAAGGTGGTCATAAAAGTGACGGGTGACGGGTGACGAGTTTGAAAAATCGGGAAGGGTTAAATGATGAATCGTGCGCAGACAAAGACCGTCCCGTTTATTCACGATAAATGCTCTCTTTGTTTCCCGGCTTTTCTCATCGCTTGCCACTCGTCACTTGTCACTGTCGCAAGGGTTGTGCGATGATTCGTGTTTAAGCGAAGCAGAGAGCGGAGCGTTAAGCTGCCAGATATTTGGAGGGAACACCCGAAGTGAAAGCGGAGTTATCACAGTTGATTGCATTGCAGCAAGCAGACACAAATATCAGAAGGCTACAAGCCGAATTGAACGCCATCCCACAGAGGCGCGCTGAGATCGAAAAAGAGTTCGAGCAGCGCGCCTTTGAATTTCGCGCCATCGAAAATCGCCGGGATGCGGCGCGCAGCGAGCGCACGCGACTCGAAACCGAGATCGCCGAAACGCGCTCGAAGGCCGGCCACGCCGACAAAGCCCTGATGTCTTCCACGAACGAAAAAGAGTATGCCGCCGCCATCCGCGAGGCCGACGCCGCGCGCAAGCATATCTCCGAACTCGAAACCAAAGTGCTCGAACAGATGGAAGCCTTCGACGGCGCCGAGAAAGAGATCGGCGAACACGAGCCGCAGATCGCGCAGATGCGCGCCGAGATGGACGAGAAGATCAGGGCGTTCGAGGAACAGACGCGCACGCAGGCCGACGAACTCAACCGCCTGCGCGCCGAACGCGAACGGCTGGCGGCGGAACTGCCGAAGCCGATGGCCGCGATGTATAACCGCATCAGTTCGCGCATACGCGACGGCATCGCCGTAGCCGAAGCGCGCAACGGTTCGTGCTCCGCCTGTTTCATGTCGCTGCGCCCGCAGGTCATGTCGCAAGTCCGGCTCGGCGAAGAGATCATCACCTGCGACAACTGCAACCGCATCCTCTACTACGTCCCCGCCGCGCAGCCCCAACAAACTTCGGCAGGCACGGCGAGCTAAGTAAAAAGTGAAAAGCAAAGGTAATAATATAGTTGACGCACCATGAATAGACAGTGCGGAAGTTTCGTAATCGGAGGGGCGGCACGCAGGCCGCCCTTCATCTTTTAGACCGTACCTTTGACAGCCCTGCTCTCGCGGTAATATCTTTTACGCCTCACAATAATCCTGTCGGCGACGACTCGCCGGCCTCACATTAGGGCACATAACAAATCGTAACCAGCAACATCTGGTTAAGGAGGTAAGTCTGATGAAGAAACGGCTATCCGTACTGGCTTTTCTGGTAGTGTGTCTGGCAGCACCGGGGGCCACATCGACCGCGCATCAAGCCACGCCCGCATCATCGACGGCTGCGAGTTGGGATTGCGTGCAAGCTATAGACCGAGATGGGAACTGCGTCTGGATATGCTGCGACGAGCATGGCTGCACCGGGACGCCTTGCGGGGGGTGAGAGGTTCAGCGGAGAAGATTTGGCAATAGGAGGGGTGAGGCTCAGCCTCAGCCCCCCTACTTTAAGCACTGGCCTGTTGCAAAAGTCCGAGAGGGCGGCCCGCACGCCGCCCCTCCGATTTGATCGGCAAGATTCTGAGTCTATATTTCAGCACTGCCTGTTCATGGTGCGCCAACTATATTGTTGCCAAAGCAAAAGCGAAGACGGGACAGCTTGAATGCTTCCCGTCTTTTTTGTGCGCCCCTTACGCGTGCCCTGCGAGTGCGGTGGTGAACGACAATTATTACCACTCACCGCCGCAGACACAAGGGAGACACAGAGCGGGCAGAGAGCGATTGATCCGATGGCAAATCACTATAGATTCGCCGCCGCCATAGTTTCGTAACCGCTCGGCGGCTAACATGTCTGCGTAAACTTCAACGTGCAAGGGACGGGCTTCCGGTATGGCGACGGCACAAATTTTAGTCGGGGAGAGACCGGCGAAGGGCGGGGGCGAGAGTGTGGCGCGCGGCGCGCGTGCGCGCTGGTGGCGGCGACGCGGCACAAAGCGC
>DASQDV010000154.1:0-11448 GCA_035633995.1 Pyrinomonadaceae bacterium
TAAAGCGCGCTGCGAGTCCTGATGTAAACCCGCCCGTCGGCAATCGCCGGTGTCGCGAAGACCTCGTCGTCCAACTCGTTTACCGCGAGCACCTGCCAATCGCCTGCGGCCTTCAACACAGAGACCTGCCCACCCTGCCCGACCAGAAACACCTTGCCGTCGGCTGCCACCGGCGACGCGAAGTATTTATCAATCGCGCCATGCAGGCGGCCTTGCTTGATGACATTGCCGGTCGCCGGGTCAAACGAGAGTAGAATCCCGCTGTCATTGACCATATACAGGATGCCCTGGTAGAGAAGCGTGGAAGGAACCTGCGGCACCGGTTTCTGGTAGCGCCAACGAATCGCAGTCGCTGTTTGATCGCCTTGTCCTCCCAGTTTGATTGCGAGCAGGCCGTTCTCCGAAGCCATCATGCCGCGAAACACTTCCCAATCCTTCGCGTTCAACTTCTCGTCGCGATCCATGTCGAACGCCTCGAAGGCGGCGGCCAACATCTTGTCCATCTTCTCCGCGCCCGTCACCTCCGACTTCGCGATTAACTTATCGGTATTCTTATCGTATCTCTTCAATGCCTCTTCAAGTGGAATCGTGCTGATTTGGTTTCCGGGTTGATTCTGCGGGAAGCCCCAGCCGTTGATGTACACATATTCACCGTCGCTGCTGGCAATCGATTTCATTTCGCAGGCGAGGCCGCGCACCCACCAGACTCTTTTGCCGTCCGCGACCGAGTAAGCCGACAGTTGGAACGACTCCGGAACCACAATCTGCTTCGCGCCCTGCTTCGGTTGGTAAATAATCGGCGTCGAGTAACCCGAGATGACTGCGGGGCGTTCAACCTTCCAACGCACGCGCCCGCTCGTTTTATCAACCGCGATCAGATATGAACTGGGACTGTCCTGATCGACCGGCAGGATCACTTTGTCGTCAACGAGGATGGGAGATGCCCCGAATCCGTAGAACATATTGAACGGGCCGAGCGGGAGCCGCCAACGCTCCTTGCCTGCACGGTCGTAAGAAACCAGCCCGAACTCCTGAAAAAAGACATAGACATTCGTGCCGTCCGTGACGGGGCTTGGCGAGGCAGGGTCGTTGACGTTCTGCAAACGGCCTTCGCGCGAACGCGGCACTTCTCGCTGCCACAGCAGCTTTCCTGTCTGACGGTCAAGACAGATAACCAGCAGCTTATGATTCTTCTGGCCGGCGTTCTCCTTGGTGCCATTTGCCGGTTGCTGACCGCTGACCGCTTTCTCTCTGGCGTAGGCAGTGAGGAACACGCGATCTCGTGTCAGCACCGGCGAAGAATGGCCGGGGGGCAGCGGCGTCTTCCAGACCACATTCTTCTCAGGGCCGAACACTTCCGGCAGCCCGGTCGAGGCGGAAACGCCGCTCCCGTTCAGGCCGCGAAACTGCGGCCAGTCTTCGGCGACCGCACCTGTCGCGGCGAGCATCGCGAAGAGCGGCGCGATCAATAGAGCGCCGCCCGTGTTCCTTAACTTCGACACCTTCCTGCGCGAGTTTGTCCTGAAGAGAAAGCGAAAAGTTTTGTTTAGCATGTGAACCGTCCTGATGAGAGCTTGCGGGCAAGCGCGATTCTAATTTAAGCGTGGCGAAAAAGAAACGACGCAGCCGGAGCAACGCAACCCGACTCTGCGAGCATTCACCCTTTGCGCCCCGGCTTTTCTCTTCGCGCTCGCCGGTGGGTCTGGCGCTCAACTCTGGCCGAAATGTTCAAGCGCATCGCCGGGCGCACTTCGCGGACGCTACGCCTGACGAGTTAGCGCCAGTCTTTTTTGTGGTAAGATCACCGCTCAATGCTCTATCAATCAACGCCGATCCAGTCGTTTATTTTCAGTGCCGTGCTTAAGCTGCGGTCAGTCATCAGTGTTCGAGCGCTGCGCGGCGGGCTTATGGCCGCCGGTGCTCTGACATGTTTCTTAACGCTGCCGGTCTGCGCACAGCAGGCTGATTCTAAGGTGCCGCCGCCGGTCGTGGTGCAGCCCGGTGCGCCCGGCCAGCCGACCCGGACACTGCCGCCCTCGACGAGGGCGATACTGCCGCCCCGTTCGTCGAAGGATGTGGAGTTCATGCAGGGCATGATCATGCACCACGCGCAGGCGGTTGAGATGACGGCGCTCATCGAGTCGCGTACGGAGAACAAGGAACTCCGGTTGCTCGGAGCACGCATCAGTCAATCACAGTCAGACGAAATGAAGTTTATGAAACGGTGGCTCGAAATCAGGGGAGAGCCGATTTCGCCGCCGAAGCATGAAATGCCGGGGATGGATATGCCCGGCCACGACATGTCGAGCCATCACATGCCCATGCCCGGAATGCTTACCCCGAAGCAGATGGACGCCTTAAGAAAAGCAAAGGGCGCGGAGTTCGACCGTCTGTTTTTGCACGGCATGATTCAGCACCACAACGGTGCGTTGACGATGGTAAAGGAGTTGTTCGATACGGCAGGCGCGGGGCAGGATGCCGAACTGTTCAATTTCGCAACGGATGTTGACAGCGGCCAACGCGCCGAGGTCAGGATTATGCAAACCATGTTGGGTGAAAAACCTGTAGAGGAGAAACGATGAGCCGGGTACACACTATCGCTTTCCGTTTACTAGCAGCTTGCCTTGTTTTGTGTTCGTGTTTTGCCGCCGGGACGCTGGCACAAACGGCCTCGCCGTCACCGTCGCCAGAGTCGGTGAAGACGCCGGAATCCAAACCCGCCGACGAGGCCGGTGTGAATCCGTTGGCTCCTGAATCGGCGCCGCCGCTACCGGCGGGGATGAAGGGTTCGGATGCAGGCGACCCGCGCAGCCGTCTGTCGCCGGGAATTTACGATGCGGGTGAAGCGGCGATGGGCATGAAGCACCTGATGCTGCTCAAAAAGCCGGACGCGTTTCAACTCGGCTCCGACGATCCTGATAATCCGAAGGTACAGAAGACGCTGGGTCTCCTCGGCGTCGGCGACCCCTCGAAGATGCCGAAGCCTCTCCAACTGGTTATGGCTCAACTCGCTTTCGCCAACTCAGACCTTGCGTTTCAGGGCAACCACCTGTTTCAGGGAAACTTCTACGGCGTCAGCATCTATGACATCTCCGATCCGGCGAAGACCAGATTGCTGACTTCGATGGTGTGTCCGGGCGGGCAGGGCGACGTGTCAGTTTACAAAAACCTGCTCTTTATGTCGGTGGAGATGCCGAACGGGCGACTGGATTGCAGTCCACAGGGTTTTCCGCCCGAGCCTGCGCCCGTCGCAGGACAGGAGAACCAGCCGACTCTACCGGCAGCGCAAAAAGATCGCATTCGCGGAGTAAGGATTTTCGACATCGCCGACATCAGGAATCCGAAGCAGGTGGCGGCGGTGCAAACCTGTCGCGGCTCGCACACGCATACCCTCGTGGTCGATCCGAATGATAAGAACAACGTCTACGTCTATGTGTCGGGAACCTCTTTTGTCCGTCAAAACGAAGAGCTGGCCGGGTGTTCGGGTGAGACACCGGACAAAGACCCCAATACCGCGCTCTTTCGCATAGACGTGATCAAGGTGCCGTTGGCGTCACCGCAAAACGCTCAGATAGTGTCGAGTCCCCGCGTGTTTATGGACCCGAGGACGGGTGCTCTAAGCGGCCTGACCAGCGCCGGCACGCACGGAAAGGATAAGCCGTTCCCGACCGACGCGTGCCACGATATTACCGTGTATTCAGCCATCGGACTCGCGGCAGGCGCGTGCTCGGGAAATGGAATCCTGCTGGACATCAAAGACCCGGTCAATCCGAAGCGCATAGACGCGGTAAACGATCCGAACTATGCGTACTGGCACTCGGCCTCGTTTTCGAATGACGGGAAAAAAGTTGTGTTTACCGACGAGTGGGGCGGCGGGCTGGGTGCGCGCTGCCGCGCGAACGATCCGAACGTCTGGGGCGCCAATGCGGTTTTCCGCTTGACGGATAACAAGCTGCGCTTTGCGAGCTACTACAAGTTGCCCGCCGCGCAGGGCGACAGCGAGAACTGCGTTGCGCACAACGGCTCGCTCCTTCCGGTTCCCGGTCGCGACATCAAGGTGCAAGCCTGGTATCAGGGCGGCATCTCCCTCATGGACTTCACAGACGCGGAGCGCCCGTTTGAGATTGCCTATTTTGATCGGGGGCCGATTGATCCGAAGATGCTCGTGCTCGGCGGCGAGTGGTCGGCTTACTGGTATAACGGCCACATCTACGCGTCGGAGATCGCGCGCGGCCTGGACATCTTTGAACTGACGCCGACCAAGCACCTTACGCAGAACGAGATCGACGCCGCGAAAACGGTTCGGGTGGCTCAACTGAATGTGCAGAACCAGGAGAAGATCGAGTGGCCTCAAAAGTTAGTCGTGGCGAAGGCATACGTCGATCAGTTGGAGCGTTCGCAAGCTCTGCCTTCTGACCGCATCGCAGCCCTGCGGCAGGCGATTCAGAGCGCAGAGAGTTCACGTCTGAATCAAAGAGAGGTCGGAAAACTCAAAAGCCTCGCGCCGTCGTTGGAGAAGAGCGCGGGTCTGACGAAGAGTGCGGCAGACTCAGCCCGGTTGCAAGCCCTGGCTGAAATCCTGAAGCGGCCTGCGCTTTGAACGGCAGTGTTGCCGGACATTCCTTCGGGCGCGAGCGCGAAGTAAGGCCAGCCGTCGAATGAAACAGGCGAGAGTGTTTTGATGAAAAACGCTTCACGCTGGCGAAGGCTAATAAGATTGCCGACGACGCGAAAGAGAGGGCAGCGCGCCGGAGGCAGCCTGTAAATGACCCTCAACGAAAGAGGCCGGAAGACAGTGTGAACATTGTCTTCCGGCCTCTTTCAGCAAAGACGCCTGCGGCGTCGAAACTTCTCTCACATGCTCGCCCGCGCGTTGCGAGCGATGCGCCGCCTCACGTAAGAATTAGTGGACAGCCGGAGGCGGACCGCTAAGCATACTGAGGAAGCAGGGCGTGTGGACGAGCTTGTCGAGATCGAGCGCGCGACGTTTGAACTCGTTGAAGTTTCGCGTCGGCGCGCCGTCCGCCGGATCGACCACGTTGATGCCGGTCATAAAGCCGGACAGCCCGGCGGGCGTCCCGAAGGCTGCGGGCTTGATGTGCGTGAAGATGGTGTCGGTCTCTTTGGCGTGACAGCCGCTACAGGTATCACGTGAGAACAGATGCCGCTTCTGGCGGGGCATGATGGTGATGCTCGGGCCGTCGCTCCAGAAGACAGCGGGCGAGGGCACGTCGGACGCGTTGGTCAGGAACTTATTGCCGAGCCAGAAGTCGGGCACGGTCGCACCCGGCGGCGTGCTGTTGACGAAGTGAGCCGTCAGGTCTGTATTCCGGAGCGACTCGTGCGGCGTCTGTTTGGCGTTTGCCTCGAACAGGTGGCCGTTGCCTTTCGGCAGACGAAACTCGCGCATCTGCCAGCGGTCGTCGGGTGCAGGATTGGCGATGGCGATCTCGTTGGTGCGAAGTTGATTGAGCGCGCTGCCGTTGGGCTTGCCGGGCGCGACGTTGGCTTTGGTGAACTGGTCTGTGATCGCTTGCAGCGCGTTGTTGTAAGACCAGGAGCCGAGCGCGTGCCACTTCAGGTTGTACCACTGCTGACCCCAGTTCCTGATGGCGGGGCAGCCCTTCCGGTCAATGCCGTATTCGACGATCACCGTGAACTGCGTCGGCGCGCAGGCCGTCGCCGGCAGACCCGTGTAGGGGTCTATGCCTCCGCCTTTGACCGGCCTCATGTCCATCACGCCGAAGACGAAGCGGCCTTCGCCCGCGTTGCCGCCGCCGTAGCCCGTGCCCGCGCTGCGCAGGTCAACGCGGTTGACGATGGCGAGCAGGCGGAAAGGGGCTTTCGACAAATTGAGCGGCATGCCGGGACCACCCGACGCCGCTTCCCACGGGGCGATTACAAGATTATGAATCTTCTGACGGTGGGCTGCCGTCCAGCCGTTAGGCGTCGTCTGGTTGGTCATCCACTTGTTGAGCCACTGGCGCACGAAGTTGGACGGCTGGATGCCCGTCAGCGGCTGATTCGCCATCTCCGTCATCAGGCGTCCGAACGTCCACGCGCCCATCGGCGTGCCTTTGCCCGTGCAGGGGTTGAAAGTGCGCGTCGGGTCTTCGACCACTTTCACGTCGGTGATAACGAGCGATTTTTTCGGATCGACGCCGTAGTAGGTGGCGAGCGGTTTGAGCGGCACGAACTGGCCGGGCTTCAAGTTGCGGAAATCCACTTTCGGCACGGCGACTGTGCCCTGCCGGTCGCGGCTGTTTTCAAAAGCGGGCATGAGCACCGCGTCGGAAGAGGCGAGCGATTCTCTTTCCGTGCCGTCGCTGGCGACCTGAGAGTCGCTTGTCGCCGCTAACTCGGCATCGTTTCCTTCGGCAGTTGCCGCGTCGCTGGTTGCGACAGTTTTCGCCGCCGTCCGGTCGGTCGTCTGAGTGGTCTCTTCTTCTGCCGGGGTCGGCTCCGGGTTGGCGTTTTGTTCAGAGACGCGATCCTGATTGTCGGCCAGCGCGTTGAAATCAATGAAGGCGATGGCCGAGTAGACGCCGTCGCCGGCAGCCGCGTCGCTTTCAAGCCCGTCGTCGCGCAAGAGGACTTCGCGTTCTTCAATCACAGTCCTGACCGTCGGTTCGACTTTCGCGTCGCGAACGAACCTCACCAGCAGGAGCGCGTTGCCCTCGGCTGTTTCCCTTTCCAGAGGCGTCGCTTCCATAGATTCGGCTTGCGGCGTGGCCTCTTCGCCCGTGTCGGTCATTTCCTGTGCGCTGGCGAAGGTGGCTGCGCTGGTCTTGCTCGGCGCGCCGCCGAACAACAGACTACTGGCGGCCAGAGCGACTGCGATTGCGATGGTGAAGAGTTTGAGGAGTTGTTGCTTCTTGAGTCTCATGGGTCTCCTTTTACGTTGTGAGCATAAGTTGTGAGATAACTCTGTTGTGAGATTGAAACGAGACCCCGCTCCAGAGGGGCGTGAGCGGAGACTCGTTCCGTTGACGACGCGGGAACTTGGCGACCAGCAGCACAGATCAAAACTGCTTCGCGTAAAGCACCGCGCCTGATGCAAAGCTTGGTGAGAATGGCGGCGAGATGGATTTTCAAAGAGCAGCCGATGGGGCGAAATTAGGCGCACCATCGCCTTTTACCGGGAAGCCCTTCGCGGCGGGCGTCAGTACCGGCAAGCGTTAAATAGGTATAACTGTCCTACGGCTGCAAGAATGCAATCCGTGGGGGCGGATACACCGGCTGTTAATTCGGGAGTGAGGCTTAGGGGCTCAGTCTCAACTTGTCAGGACTGCTCTGATATTCAGTCCTCAAAATTCAAGACATCCGAACGGCATCGGGACGTAGATCGCATCAAAAATTTCAGCTCTCGCTAAAAAGTTTGCTGTTGGGGTTTCTGTGCAGGAGGGATGATACACCCTTTCGAGAAGGTGTCAATATCAAATTTTAAGAAGCAACACCGGATAGCAATGGCTCAGCCGGTAAGTGTCAAAAGAAGGGGGAGTGAACTGCCATTAGACTCAATTTAACGCCGCCACATTGGCCTTCATCCGGTCATGGCGAATGGTCAAAGGCCGATTCGTTTGAGTAATCCGGTGAATCGCGGGTCGGCGCGTAGCCCTTCAAATTCGGGCGCGACCCGCAGCCAGAGAATCCATTCGTTATGATCCTCGTACAACTCTTCCAGCCATTTGAACGCCTGCCCCTTCTCTTCGAGACCGACGTTGATGAGCGCGATACTGTAGGGCGAGACGTAAACGCCCGACGGCTTTTCAAGCAAGGCTTTCAGAATTTTTTCCGCTTTCTCCCGCTCGCCCGAAATCGCGTACGCGTAGCCGATAAACCCGGACGCGAAGGACGAGTCTGCTTCGATCTCCTGCGCCCGCTGAAATTCCGCGATAGCCCTCGCGTGGCGTCGCTGTTGGAGATAGATCATGCCGAGGCAGAAGCGCGCCGGGTAGTAGTGCGGCTCCATTTCGAGCACGTTCTGAAGTTGCTTGATCGCCTCTTCGTGCCGACCCATCAGGTAGAGATTCGTCCCCAGACTGACGCCGATCCAGAGCGACAGCGGGTCTAAGGTTTGCGCCAACTGTAACTCTTCGAGCGCCTCGTCAAAGCGCTCCATGAACATTAAATATTCGCCGTAGCGTTGGCGGGCTAAGGGCGCGCCGGGGTTGATCTCAAGCGCCCGCCGGAACTCCTGCTCAGCGCCCGGCCAATCATAGTCGTACCAGACTTTGATCATAGCCAGCGAGACGTGCGCTTCCGCCAGCGAATCGTCAATCTCGACGGCCTTGTGCGCGGCGGCGCTGGCTTTGGGGAGCGCCTCCTTCGGGTGGAGGTGTACGGCTGAAAGCCTGAAGTAACAATCGGCCACCCCCGCATACGCCAGCGCGTAAGAGCTATCTATTTCAATTGCCTGCTGAAAATATTCGATCCCCTTCTTCACAAACTTCGCGGCATACTTGTTCCAGAAATAGCGCCCTTTGAGATAGAGGTTGTAGGCGTCCGTATTGTGTGTATAGCGTTTAGCCAGCCGCCTCTTTTCCTCGCCGGTGAGCTTCAGGCAGAGCGCGGCGGCGAGCGCCTGAGCAAGCTCCGTCTGCGTCGTGAGGATGGAGGAAAGCGGGCGCTTATACTGCGCGCTCCAGATTTGCGTCCCGTCCTCAACGTCGATCAACTCCACGCTGATAACCAAAGTTTTGTTCAGCCGGACTGCGCTTCCGCGTAGCACGGCGCGGGCTCCCAACTCTCGACCGGCAGGCTGCGCATCCACCGCCCTGTCTTTGTAACGAAAGACGGTGTCGCGCGCCAGTACTCTCAGATGTGGAAGCTGCGACAGCGCGTTGATGATGTTTTCGGTGAGACCGTCAACAACAGGTTCCAGATGTTGCTCGTTGCCCGCATTGGTTAACGGCAGAATTGCCAGCACGCAGGGCGCGACTTCGGGCGAATCTGCCCTGCCATTGTTTGACGATTCCGCGAGCGTTAGTGCTTCGCGCAAGGTACCTTCGTCACCCGACACACTTCTGACCCGCGCCGCGAAACGATAGCCGCGCCCGCTGACTGTTTCGACATACCGGTGTGTGCCGTGATTGTCGCCGAGCGCCTTACGCAGCATCGAGATGCTGACCGTCAAGTTGCTCTCTTCGACAAAACTGTTAGGCCACACGACGCTCATAAACGTCTCTTTCTCGACAATCTGCCCGCCGTTTTGGATAAGTAATAAGAGCACCTCGAAAGCTTTGGTCGTGAGATGTACGGGCTGGCCGTTTTTGAGCAAGCAACGACGAACGCCGTCGAGGTAAAAATGCCCGAATTCGTAGCTACCATTTTCTTCCCCGATCATATTTATACTTTCCTTTTTTAGTGGGCGGGAGAGTACCGTGTGCCAGCCGTCGTGTGGCCGCGCGGGTTTCTGCCATACAGTACTTATTATAGAGACGTGAAATTTAGGGATGGCGTTGCCGAAGTTAAAACAGCGGTCGTGTTATCGAGTTTAACGGGGGTGCGAAAGACCGGGGTTAATTCCCCTGCGCTGCAATCGGAAAGAGGCATCCGAAGCTATCCGCCTGACCTTGCAAGTCCTTTACAACAAACCTTTTAGCCTGCGCCATCTTCGTCAGGTGCTTCTCTTCTTCGGACGCGCAGTGACACCCTTGTGCCGGACGTTTGCGACGCTAACTTCGTGGACATCATCAATGATATCTTGTGTAGCGTAAATGCGGAAAGTTAGAGAAAACGCTATCATCGAAATATGTTATTAAGAGGCTCTTTTTAGAAGCTATAGATTTTGTAAGAAGAGATTTTCTATGAGGGAAGAAGGATTCAGGCAGGCGATCAGGCTGCGTTTGCTGGCGCTGGTGCTGGCACTTGCACTGACGTGGTTTGCGTTGAACCCCGCGCCGGGTTCGGTGACGAAAATCAAGCGGGATGAAGCACCGCCGGATGAGAAGCGTCGTCAGGCAAGGTCGCAGACGGGCGTGAACTGTGATCCGGGTTGGACTGAGACACATGCGCCGGAGTCAGCCTTAGATTCGTTTTCATTCACAGGTGCGAATATAGATAATCTCGAATGGCCTGAGGTCATTGATGCCGGTTAAGCCGGAGAGCGTGATGAGCACACGTTCGTGACTTCACTGTCTTCTCTTTTCGACTTTAGATAATGTCCTTATAGTCCGTGAACACAAACGGGTGAGTTTTGGCGGGGCGGTTCAGGATGCCCCGCGAAGGGTGGGGCGGATTCTGCCGTGTGTGCTGGTAGAGGTTGCAAGTTGAAGGCGCTGAATCGCGTCGTTCGCAGCAGACAGGCTCGGCACGCTCAAGGGCAACGCAGGCGGGCGGCGTCGCTGAAGTCGCGTGTGTCGCCCCAGTTTGACGGGTGCAAGCTGATCTTGAGCGTGTAGCGCGGGTTGGTTCTGCGCCTGGTGGGGCGCACAATGACGCGATACTCTCCGGTCTGCCTGGCGGAGAAGACAACGTCCTGCGCGTCCTCGACCCGCTCGCCGTCGGGGTAAATGAAGATAAAGTCGGACGAGCCTTCCTCGTCGTCTCCTCTGCGCCTGATGGTGTTGCCGTGATAGGAAACATCCGTCTCGATCAACTGTCCTTCGCGTGCGTGAAAGATATAGGTGTCTCTGCGCGGCGGCTGCACCGAGCCGCGCAGGATAGTGCAGGCGCGGCGGGCGGGGAAGCGCACCCGGCGAGACAGCCCGACGCGGTTTTGTCCCGCTGCGTTTTCCGGCAGTGACAGCATCAATGCGCCTGTGAATAGTAAAGTTAAGGCCGCGAGTTTAAGGTTGAAAGTTTTCCGGTGCATAAAATTTCGACGGACGTTCGAGCGTCTGGAAGTCGTAGACGTGTGAGCCTTCACGGCAAGCTCAAGAGCGTGTGATTGTAGCAAACTCAAGGGCGGCGAATACAAACAGGCGAGAGCCTGTCCGGGTCGAACTCGAAGCCGAAGTTTTGGCGGGCGACGTGAAGCGCAAAGACTGTCTCTGTAAAAAGACTGTCTCTGTAAATAGAGCAGGAGCACGGCGTGGATTCGCTGGCCTGTTGTCGAATTTCGCAGGTGTCGGTTATAACAAACGCAATGGGGCGCAGACAATTCTGCAAGAGCCGCTGAGGCGATCCGGTCGAGGCCGCGCTCCTTTAGTTTTTATGAAGTCATCCCAACGCTCCACCCAACAAACTTTGCTTCCGTATGTGCCGCAGAAAAATGTTGATAGTCAAGAGCCTTGTAAAACTCTCCACGTGTCTTCTCATTGTGTTCGGGGGTGCTCTCGAACATCGGGCGCAACAACCTTCCGCCGCTACGCTCAGAGGAATAATCACAGACCCCGCCGGGGCGGTCGTCGTGGGCGCGTCCGTCAAAGCCACGCACGTCGCGACCAAAACGGCGCGCGATACAGAGACTAACGACGAAGGTGTCTATGTCCTGACCAACCTTCA
>DASQDV010000155.1:0-5228 GCA_035633995.1 Pyrinomonadaceae bacterium
CAACGCCCGGTCGCACCGTGGCGTAGATGTTGAAGAGGCCGGGGTCGCGAAACTGATCGCAGTTCGACGTGACGGAGACGGCGAGTTCCGTCTCGACCAGCGCTTGATAAAAACGGCTCGTGACGCCGTTCGACATCGCCGTCGAAAGCACGACGAGCGGGTAGATGTCGTTTGTGGCGGGCGGGTTCGCGGCGCGTTCGGCGAGTTCGGCGTTCGAGAGGACGCCGAGTTGTCCGAGCACGGCGGGCGTGTGGAAAGCGATCTGCACGAGCGCGAGTTCGCCCGCACGCTTGATCGTCAGGCGGCGCTCGCCCTGTTGCTGCGGCTCATCCGTATAAACTTCGGGGATGGCCTCGCGCGTCGCGGGAAACGCGCCGAAGTGTTGATTGATCAACTCAAGCGTTTCGGCGCGCTCGAAGTCGCCGACGAGGATGAGCGTCGCGTTGTTCGGGTGATAGAAAGTGTCGTAGAAGGCTTTGAGCCGCGCGGTGGGCACGTTCTCCACGTCGGCGCGCCAGCCGATGGTCGGGTGGTGATAGGGGTGCTCGCGGAAGGCCGTCGCGTAGACGGCTTCGTCGAGCACCATCGTCGGCTCGTTCTGCCCGCGCTCCAATTCGTTGCGCACGACGGTCATCTCCGACTGTCGGTCTTCGTCGGCGATGAAGGAGTTGCGCATGCGGTCGGCTTCGAGGCGGATGGCGAGTTCGAGTTGGTCGCTCGGCACGGTCTCGAAGTAGTTGGTGCGGTCGTACCACGTCGTCGCGTTGAAGTCCGCGCCGATCTTCTGGAGCGTGGCGGCGATCTGCGTGTTCCGGTTTTTGTTGAAGGTGGGCGTGCCCTTGAACATCATGTGTTCGAGGAGGTGCGTCGAGCCGGTGTAGCCGACGGCCTCGTTGCGCGAGCCGACACGGTAGAGCACGCACACGGTCGCCACGGGCGCGACGCGGTTCTCGACAAGCAGCGCCTTCAAATCGTTGGCAAGCCGGTACTCGCGTATGCCGTCCGCTTCGGCGACGAAGCTCATGCCGCGCGGGAGTTTCTCGTCCTGCAAAACTTCTCTGGTCTCCTTCACTGAATTTAACGTGCCCCGTATGCTAACAAACCGCAGACGGAGAGCGAAACCGGCGCGCACTCCGGACGGACGAAAACGCTCGACGCGGAGACGCGCAAGTTGCGCAGAGTTTTCGCAGAGAGTATCGAATAAGTTAGCCTGCGCCGGTTCTGCGGGAACTCTGCCGCCCGACGCCGCGCCCGTGCGTTGAATCATTCTCGCCTCATTTGTAAATCGAAAAAATATTATCCGCCTTTGCGTTATAAAGTACTTGACGAAACTGGCGCGAAGGCGTATCTTGCCTGTGATGACTGTCGCGAAACTCACGCACCTGCGCCCGGTTGAAGAGACGGAGCCGCCCGCCCTGCACGCGCGCGCGATGGACAACCAGCGCTTCATACGCGAGACGATGGAGAATGCGGCATCGTTCACAGCCGTCTCCGGCTGGGGCTTGTTCGTCGTGGGCTTGACGGCGTTTGCGGCCTGCTACCTCGCGGTGCGGGCGACGGCGCGCGGTGCCTGGATCAAAATCTGGATCGCCGAAGCCGTCGTGTCGCTCCTCATTTCGGTGGTGGCGATGAGCCGCAAGGCGCGTGCGGCGCGGCAGCCGCTACTGTCCAAACCGGGGCGCAAACTTCTCTTCAATCTCGCGCCGCCGCTCTTTGTCGGCGCGCTCCTGACCGTCGTGCTCTCGCGCTACGGTACGGTGAGCGTGATCCGCCCGGTGTGGTTGTTGCTCTACGGGGCGGGCGTGGTGACGGGCGGCGCGTTTTCCGTCAGGATCGTGCCGATCATGGGCTTGTGCTTTATGCTGACGGGCACACTCGCGCTCTTTAGTCCGGCGGCGTGGGCAGACGCCTACATGGCCGCAGGCTTCGGCGGCCTGCACGTCATTTTCGGCCTGCTCATCGCGAGGAGGCACGGTGGCTAAAACAAACGCGCTCAAAACCAATCAACGCAAGACCGCGACGCCGCAGCAGAGCGAACTGCGCGAGGTCGGGCGCGCGGCTTCCGCCGACGCCTCCCCGCCGCCGGAGAGAAGCGCGGCCGAGTTGGATCGCCTGATCCACGAACGCCTGCGGCTCGGCATCGTCAGCGCGCTCGCGGGCAACGACTCTCTGACGTTCAACGAACTCAAACAGATTTTGAAGACGACGGACGGCAACCTGAGCGTACACGCGCGCAAACTCGAAGACGCCAACTACGTCACCTGCGAAAAGTCTTTCGAAGGGCGCACGCCGAAGACCGCTTTTCGCCTGACGGACGAGGGGCGGCGCGCTCTCACGCGCTACCTCGACCACATGGAATCGATCATCCGCACAGCGCGCGAACGCTGAACGCAAATTTTTTTGCATATTCACTTTATGAAACAAAGGTCTTTACAGGAAGCAACAGGCGGCGATGACGACGGGCTGCACGTCGCGATCATCATGGACGGCAACGGGCGCTGGGCGCAGGCGCGCGGCTGGGCGCGCACGGCGGGACATCGAGAAGGCGCAGAGGCGGTGCGCCGCGTGGTGGAAGCCGCGCCCGCTTTGCATATCACGACGCTCACGCCCTACGCGTTCTGTTCGGACAACTGGGGGAGACCGCCGCGCGAAGTGTCGCTGCTGATGCGACTCTTGCGCCGCTACCTCTTGTCGGAGACGGAAAAGCTCAAAGAGCGCGGCGTGCGGTTGAACGTCGTCGGGCGGCGCGACCGGTTGTCGCCGCCGCTGCGAGCCGCCATCGAGACAGCGGAAGCGAACACCGCCGGCGGGCGCTCTCTCTGCCTGCGACTCGCGGTTGATTATTCGTCGCGCGAGGCGATTTTGCGCGCGGCGAGAGTGCTGAACTCCGAGCGTAGATCGACCAGCATGGTGACGCGTGAGGAGTTTGCGCGCCTGCTCGGTCGCGCGGTCAATGACGCCGCGCCCGCGCGCGATGTTGACCTGCTCGTGCGCACGGGCGGCGAACAGCGCGTCAGCGATTTTCTGTTATGGGAGAGCGCGTATGCCGAACTCTATTTCACGCGGCGGATGTGGCCTGATTTCACTGCGGACGATCTGGCAGCGGCGGTCGCGGAGTTTCATGCGCGCGAGCGTCGCTTCGGTTGCGTGCCGGTCGTTGCGGCGGCGGGTTGAAGCGCGCGAGCGGCGCGGCTGTGGAATTTGAGAATGACGCTGTCGGAGATGAAGCGGCGTTAAGGCCGGATGTGGGAACAAGTGCGCGAAGGAAACGTGTAACGGCGGCAGGCGGGGCGATTTCGGCGGGAGGCATGTATGTGTAGACGGACGAAGTTGGGGCTGAACGTTCTGGAAGCGGCGTTGTTGTTGGGCGTGCTCGGCGATGCGTTGCTGCGCCAGACGCCTTGGGGCTTAAACCTCTTTTTGTGGACGGTCGCGCTCGCGGCGGCGATTGCGGCTCTGCACGGGCGGTACTACGCGGGGCGCGCGAGTTTGCGCGCGGACGGCGGGTGGCTGTTTGCGCCGCTCGTCTTCTTCGCGGCGGCGTTCGCGTGGCGCGATTCGGCGACGTTGAAATTTCTGGACGGGCTGGCGTTGTTCGTCGGCTTCGCGCTGCTCGCATGGCGCGTGCGCGGGCGACAGATTCGGCTGGCGAGCCTCGCAGACTACGCGCTGGGGCTGGGACACGCGGCGTTCGACGTGATGTTTGCAAGTTTGCCGCTCGTCATCAAAGACGTTGAGTGGGCGACGATTCCGCGCGGCGGCGTGATGCGCCACGCGTGGGCTGTGGCGCGCGGGCTGATCATCGCCGTGCCGCTCCTGTTTCTCTTCGGCGCGCTGTTCATGGCCGCCGACGCAGTCTTCGAGGGCATCATGCGGCAGACGTTCCAACTCGACGCGGGCGCGCTGTTCTCGCACTTCTTCCTCGCGCTCCTGTTCGCGTGGATGACGGGGGGGTTCCTGCGCGGCATGATGTTGACGGGAGAGGGGGCGGGCGAGATTTTGCACGACGCGCCCTCCGCCCCCGTCACCGCTAACGCCTACACTTCGATCACGGTTGACGACAGGGAACGAACCGGCGCGGCGACGGGTGAATCGAACGAACACAGACGGTCGCCGGGAAGCGTCGTCGTAGAAGGCGAAACGGCGACGGCGGAAGCCGGCAACGTAAGAAGCGACGATGCCAGAAGACCGGGCGGCGTTGACAACTCAAGACCGGATGGCGCAGCCGATACGCGCAAGGAGGCCGGTGCGGCTGCTAATGCTGCGTCGTCGCCGACGGCTGCGGGCGCGACAGTTGAAACGTCGGTGCAAGGGGCGTCGCCGTCGGCGCGCGGTTTTTCGCTCGGCGCGGTCGAAGTCGGCGTCGTGCTGGGGTTGCTCAACGTCTTGTTCGCCTGTTTCGTCGCAGTGCAGTTTCGCTACTTCTTCGGCGGCGCGGCGCGCGTCATGTCCATCACGGAGTTGACCTACGCGGAATACGCGCGGCGCGGCTTCTTCGAGTTGACGTGGGTGGCGGGCTTGATGCTGCCGCTCCTGCTCGTCGCGCATGCGCTGCTCGGCAAAGACCGCCGCGCCGCAGAACGCGTCTTCCGCCCGCTGGCCGCCGTACAGGTCGCGCTCCTGTTCGTCATCATGGCTTCGGCGGTGGCGCGCATGAGGCTCTACCAGAGCGAGTACGGGTTGACTGAACTGCGCCTCTACACGACCGCCTTCATGCTCTGGCTCGGACTCGTCTTCCTGTGGTTCGCGTGGACGGTGCTCGTGCGCTCCAGCCGCCAGCGTTTCGCCTGCGGCGCGCTTGTCGCCGCCTTCCTGACCGTCGGACTTCTGCACCTGCTCAACCCGGACGCTTACATCGTGCGCGCCAACACCGCGCACGCGCGGGCGGGGCGTTCGTTCGATGCCGCTTACGCCGCATCGCTCAGTGCCGACGCCGTGCCCGCGCTCGTCTCCGCGCTGCCTTCGCTCGGCCGCGACGAGCGTTGCTCCGCGGCGCGCGAACTTTCGTCTCGCTGGTCGGGTCGCGCGCCCGGCGAGGACTGGCGCGCGTGGAGTCTCGCGCGCTCGCGCGCGTGGCGCACGGTGGCCGCGCACCGTGAAAGTTTGAGCGAAGCGCACTGCCCGCCGCCAGCGAGCAGCGTTCCCGTAATCGCTCCGGCGAGCGCACCCGCCACAACTGCGCCGCCCGATGCGATAACGACAACCACGGCGGCGGTTGCGCCCACAAG
>DASQDV010000156.1:0-9217 GCA_035633995.1 Pyrinomonadaceae bacterium
CCCGCCGCGCCGAAAACCCTGAGCCGCGTCTTCTGCTCGAAGCGCGACATGTCCTCGGTCTTCGTCAATTGCTCGGAGACGACGGAGATGCTCGCGCCCGTGTCCACGATGAAGTTGAGCGGTTTGGCGACGCCTTCGAGAAAGACGGCGCTGCTCCAGAACCCGCTCGACGTGGAACGGATCGGAATTTCGTAGCTGCGATTTGCGCCGCCCGGCGCGGCGTCAGTAGCAGCGACTTTTGACTTGGGGACGGGCAGAGGGGTGGGCGTCGGCAGCGCGGTCAGGGACGAGAGCGTGGGCGGCGGTTCGACATTCCCCGTCACGGCGTTCGAGTTGAGCGGGACGGCGGTGTCGGCGAAAGTGCGCGCTACGATCTGCCGATCAGGCTGGCGCACGAGCGTCATCTGCTGCGCGCCGTAGTCGAACGACGCGACGTACTTGGCGAGGACGGAGAGGCCGACGTAGCCATCGACGGGTTCCTGCTGGTTGTGAAATTCGCGTATGTAGACCGGCACGTTCTCGACGCGCACGTCGTCCATTTGCAGCGACGAGAGGAAGCCGTAGATGATCTCGAAGCGCCCGCCGCCGCCGACGGCGCGCGCCATCCCGCCCTGCGCAATCGGCTTGATGTTCAGACGCTCGGCCGCCGCCTTCGAAAGCACGCACATGCCCGACCCTGTATCGACGACGAAGCGCAGCGGCGTCTTCAAGCCGTTCAAGCGCACGTTGACTATCGGGCGGCTGTTGGTGAGTTCAAAAGGAATGGTGGCGCGCGACGCGCCGCCCGTCATGTAGAGTTGGCGCTGCGAGCCGAGATAGCGCAGGAAGCTGATGAGGCCGCGTATGCGTGCGCGCCGGTCAGCGTCGGTGCGCGGGGCGATACGCAGGAATTGCTCGTAGGCGTCAGCCGCTTCGCGATACTGTTCGGTGCGCGCGGCGGCCTGCGCGAAGAAGAAGACGTAGTCAGGTTCTCTGGGGTCGAGATAGACGGCGCGGCGCAAGCCCGCCAGCGCGATTGACGCGCGGTTCTCGTAAAAATTGATCATCGAAAGTCCGGCAATCGCCAGCGCCTCGTCGTCTTTGAAGGTGAGCGCGGTGCGAAACTCTTCGATGGAGAGACGAAAATCGCCGGAGGCCAAAAGCACCGAGCCGAGGAGCGCGTGCGCGCGCGCCGATGTCGGGTCGAGGGCGAGGACGCGCGCCGCGTGATCGTATGCGTCGCGCAGGTTCCGCTGCTTCAACAGGACGAAACTCAGACCCAGCCGCGCACGCACGTTCGCAGGGTCTTTCTCCACCAGGGCGCGGTAAATCTTTTCGGCGACTTCAAACTCGCCCTGCCTGAGCGCGCGCACGGCCTTCTCCAAATGCTTATCGCCGTCGCGCCCGCCCGCTGCCGCCGCCATCGCAACGGCGCGCCCGCCCGCGCCGCCCACCGCTACACACATCACAAGGGCAGCCAAACTGCCCCACACTGCACAGCTCAGTTTTTTCATTTTTAGGCCACCCCTTCAGGAAACGCGAAAGCAGGAACGCGGAACGGTGAACTAAAGCCAGGTTGCCCTTAGTTCATCGTTCCGCGTTCCTGCTCCCGCGTTTTTCATTTAAGTATTTCCCCGGTCTTCATTGACCACAGTACCAGATCGAGTTCGTCGAAATCTATGGCGAGGCGCGCCGCAAAGCGTCTTAGTGATCCTTCGATGTCGAGGTAGCGCGCTCGGGTTGTCGGCGGTGCCGGAGATTCGATAACGCCGAGTTCAAAGAGGCTGCGCAGGATGTGTTTGTCGAGGATGGCATAGCCGCGAAAGCCGACGTTGCGCAGGTAGTGGCTCGCCTCTTTGTAGCCCAGACCTTTGACTCTCCGCTCGCGCGCCAGCCAGTCGCGCCGCTCGTGCGCGTCGGTGAAACTCTCCAGCCGTTCGCGCAGGCGCATCCCGCAGTCTTCGCGCAGGTAGTCGCGCGTGACGACGATGTAGCCGGAGCGCGCGTTCGGGTAACGATGCACGCCGCCGAGCGCACGCGCCAACTCCGCATGCGCGCCCGCCGCGAGCAGCGTGCGTACCGCTTCGACCGAACGCAAGCCCATGCGCGCCGACGCGCCCGCCGTGAAGATGCAGTAGACGAGTTCTTCCCACAGGCGCTCGTCCGAACCTTCGCGCCACACCGCTTCAAACTCCGCGAGGCGGCGGCGAATGTCCGTCGCTCGCGCACTGTGCGTCGCACGGAGGTCTTCGATGGTGACGGGCTGCTTGTCTCGACGCACTTGGCTTTGGAAGATTGAACACTTGCCGGGTTGTCAATTGCGAGGGCGCGATCAACGTCTGAATTTTAGGAGCGCGTTCGCGGCCTTGTCAACGAGTTTGCACGCTGGAATTTCGCGCGCCTTAGTCTTTTATCAAGGGGCAGACTTCCGTACATCCCCCGAGAGGCTTGAGAGCATCTTAGATTTCGCGCTCGCACTCCCCGCCTGAAATTTGCGCGAACACAAGACGGCTCTCTCCGTGTTATGATGCAATTGCCCCCAAACAATTGATAGAGGATAAGAATGATCGGATCAAAAATCAGGCAATTGTTTTTCGCGTCGGGGTTGTTGCTCTCTTTTGCGGCGGGCGCGGCGGCGCAGGACGACTACACGCCCGCGCCGCTGCCGTCGGCGACGCCGTTCGTCGTCTCCACGTGGCCGGAGACGCCGCCCGTCAAAGCATCGCCCGACATTCCCGATTTACTCACGCCGCAGCCAACGCCCGTCTTCCAGACGCAGGGCGTCCTCGTCGAAACGCTCGACGGGCGCGTCGTGATGCAGCAGGCGGCGGATCAACAGTACAACCCCGCGTCGGTCGTCAAACTCGCCACCGCGCTCGACGCCTTGCAGACCTTGGGGCCAAACTATCGCTTCTCCACCGTCGTCTGGACGAACGGGACTTTCGATCAGGCGACCGGCACGATCACGGGCGACCTCGTCATCTCAGGCCGCGACCCTTCATTTCATTACGAACATGCCGTCGCCATCGCACGCGAGTTGAACCGCCTCGGCATCCGCACGGTGACGGGCGACCTCATCATACCGCCCAAGTTCACGATGAACTTCGGTTGGTCGGCGCTGCGTTCGGGAGAAATTTTTTACGACACGCTCGACGCCACGCGCCGCCCGGCGGCGGCCACGCGCGCCTGGTTCGACGAGCGGCTCGCGCATGGCGATAGCGCCGCGACGCAAACCACTCCGAGCGTCGCCGTGATGGGCGCAGTTTACGTCGCCGCCGTCCCGCAGAACGCGCGCGTGCTCCTGACGCATCGTTCGAGCAAACTCGTTGACGTGCTCAAAGTGCTGCTCTGCTACTCGAACAATTTCATGGCCGAACGGCTCGGCGACAATCTCGGCGGCGCGGCGGGCGTCCAGCATTTTCTGATCAGCAAAATCGGACTCAAGCCGTCGGAAGTGCGCCTCGCCTCGACGAGCGGGCTGGGCGTCAATCGCCTCTCGCCGCGTTCGATGATGAAGATTTACCGCGCGCTTTTGAAGGAACTGGCGAAGCACAATCTGTCGCCTTCGGACATCATGCCGGTCGCAGGAATTGATCCGGGCACTTTGCAGAAGCGTTACACGTTCGGCTATTCGCGCGGCAGCGTCATCGGCAAGACCGGCACGCTCGGTCGTTCCGACGGCGGCGTGAGCGCGCTCGCCGGGCAGATGCGCACGCAGACGGGCGAGACGCTTCTTTTCGTCATCTTCAACCAGCGCGGCAGCGTCGTGCGTTTCCGCGAAGCGCAAGACCGCCTCGTCACCGACTTGCAGTTCACGCGCGGCGGTCCCGCGCCCTTCGCCTATTCGCCGCAGACGCTCGCCATGCGTCTCTCCAACACCGAGCTTCAACAGGCCGACGCCTCGGAGTTTGAAACGCCCCTGAACTAAATGATGAAGTAAAAGCTGTCCGTTGTCCGTAGTCCGTTGTTTGTGTTGGGCGAATGAGTGGCTGATGATTCGATTGAACAACTGACGACGGACAAGGGACAAAGAACAGTCTTCAAAAATTTTGCGCCCCGGCGGCCTGAGAGTCGCCGGGGCGCTTTTTCGTCCAACTCGCGCATGGCGTGCGGCACCGCGCGCAAGCGGACGATCCCTTTGTTTCTCCCGCTTGAATAGTGCTGCTAACAACGGAGCACACGCGCCGCACCTGCTCCTTCGCAGCAACCCTGCTTGTTTCCCCCTTGTTCGTTTGCTTGCCCGGCGGCGCGCGACGCGTTGCCTGCACAAAAAGCGTAGACAGCGTCGTGGCTGCCTCCGGGCGACACCGACACTTATTGCAATTGCCAAGCCGCCCCGCTCCGCGCGAGCCGCGCCTCACGCCAAACACAAAGCACATAGACACTTGCAGGCGCGCGCGAGATAGAGCGCGAGAGCGCGCGGCGTGCCCGTCGCACGCGCTCTCTGTTTCCGTTGGTGACAAACTGTGTAACGGAGGTTCGTCTCATCAACGCGCAGCATTGCGCGAACAGAGAGTTGTGTAGGCCGCTTCCCCTTCTGTTACTAAAAGTGACGCGCGTTTGGCCGGGACGCGCGGCGTGCGCGTTGAAAGGCGAGGAAAAGCCGCCATTCGGCGCGTGGCATCGCCTTTGCCATGAAGGGTGGGGCGAAATGCCCTTCGAGCGTTGCGGATGAATCGGTGAAAGAGGGCTTTCTTGTGGAGGCAGAGATGAACAAGTTGAACGGCAGACAGGTGCGGGGGCTACCGCGTAGTCGCGGCGAACGCGGCTTCACGCTCCTCCAGATGATAATCGTCATGGCGATCATCGCCGTCCTGTCTATGGTTGCGTTGATGGGCGTCACGTCGGCGCGCGCCAACCAGCGACGCATCAACTCGTCGCGCGTGCTCGGCAGTTATCTGGAGAAGGCGCGCGTGGATTCCGTGCGCCGTCGCGCCAACGGCACCGACACCCCTTTCTCCTTCGTGCAGATTCTCAACGCCAACACCTACAACGTCTTTCTCGACTTCAACGGCAACGGCACGCCCGTCGTGCGCTCCTTCACGCTCGACCCCGGCGTCAGGTTCGAAGACGAGAACATCGGCGCGACCATCAACTTCGACTGGCGCGGTCGAACCAACGGCGACTTTCTGCTCAGCGTCTATAACGACACACACCCGGACAACCTCAACTACCTGACCAGGGTGGCCGTGTCCGGCTTCGGCGATGTCACCATCAACAGCGACGTGTACACGCCCGACGTTGACACCAACAGTTCGAACATCAACGCGCCGCCGACGCCAGCCATGCCCACGCCCTTCCCCACCGCCACACCTGCCGCGACGCCGAGTTCAAGCCCGCCGCCGACGCCTTCGCCCACCCCGACGCCCAGCGCGACGCCGACGCCTTCGCCCACCGCGACGCCGTACCCGACGCCGACTCCCAGCCCTTCGCCGACGGCCACGCCGACTCCGAACGCGACGCCGACCCCCACCCCGACGCCTTCCGGTGGCGGCGGAGGCCAATGCGTTTTGACGGCCAATCCTACGGCGGTCAGCGTCCGCAAGAACGGGCTGTCAACCGGGACGGTCGCCGTCTCCGTGTTGAACGCGACGGGCGCTACGAGCGTCACGGCCACCGTCAGTAATTCAAATGAAATCTCGGTCAGCCCGGCTTCGGCCTCTGTGGCGGCGGGCGGCACGGCCACTTTCAGCATCCAGTCGCGCCGCAATAACACGGGCTTCACTTATCAGGTCAGACTCAGGTCAACGAGTTGTGGCGAGGCTTCCGTCACGGTCAACGTCAGAAACTAAGAGCACGTCATGATGTCACACACGACGAACGAAAAAGGCTTCACCCTGATCGAGACGAGCATCGCGATGCTCGTCATGATGGTGGTCGGCCTCGGCGCGACTTCACTCTTCCTCTACGCGGTGCGCAACAACACAGGGGGCGCGCAGCGCTCGCTCTCCATGGCAATCGCGCAGCAGCGTGCCGAAGACTTACGCGGGGTAGATTACGACGACGACAAGCTCGACTTCGGCGTGCACGAACCCGAGACCGTCATTATCGAGGGCACGACTCCCGGGAGCAGCACCTACTACCAGACGGGCGCTGCCGCCTACGGCCAGTCCGCGCCCGTCGGCGCGCGGGGCTTCGCCGCACCCGGCGCTCCGCCCGCGCCGACCGCCACTCCGACTCCGTCTGCTTCTCCCAGCGGCACTCCGACGGGTGCGGCGACGACGGGCAGCCGTTTTTTTCAGGTGCAGAAACGGGTTGATCCTTTCCCCGCCGGAGCCGCCGCCCCGACGCAGAAACGAATCACGATCCGCGTCGTGCCCACGAACGGCGACGGCGCGGCGTCTTGGATGAATCAGGCTCCGGTCGAGATCGTGATCCGCCGCAGCAGCACCACACCCGGCCCCAACAAACTGTAGGGCAGACCGCGCGCGAAGTTCGGGACGCGAGAGGAAGACGACACCCAATGCGACACACGGCACACGGTAAACATCAGGCGGGCTTTTCCATCATGGAATTGCTGGTGGCGATGACGGTGATGATCGTCATCACGGGCGCGGCCACCACCCTGCTCGTCAGCGCATTCAACGTGCGCTCGCGTGAGGACAACCGCTCCGAGGCGATCAGCGACGCGCGCCGCGCGCTCAACATCATCACACGCGAGGTCGCAAACTCCGGCTACCAACTGCCGCGCGGCCTGACCTACACCTCCTCCGGCGTCACGAAACCCGTCCCCGTCAACGGCCTGCTCGCCGAAGACTGCGACGCAACGAGCCTTACCTTCGTCGCCAACCTCAACGCGCAGGGGGAGATTGACTACCCGGCCTCGCCGCAGAGTAACTCCATCGGCGACGGCATAGAGGACGAGGCCGTGAAGTTCCAACTCGTCCAGAGCGGGGGCAATAGCTTCCTCGTCCGCCGCGACCTGAACACAGGCAATTCGCTCGTGCTCGCCAACCGGATTGACGGGGCGCGTTTCGATTACCTGAACGCTATGGGCAACGACACCTCCGGCAACCTCGCCGCCGCCGTCAGCGTCCGCCTCACGGTCTGGGTCACGATGAACCCCGTCGGCAAGCCCGGCGATGTCGGTTATCAAGCGCCCGCGCAGGTCAATCTCTCGTCGCTCATCAACCTGCGCAACGCCCATCTACAGAATTACTAAGCGAACTATTAAGCGCAACGCCCCGCCGGAGGGCGCACGATTCCCGCATCAGGTGAAACACATGAAGAGTCAGAAGAAGAAGCAAAAGCAGCCCGCCACCCGGAACCGCCGCGACGAACGTGGCGCGGCGTTGATCATGATGCTGCTCGTCTCGATGCTGCTGCTGGCGGCGGGCGGCGCGCTGATCATGACGACCGCGCTGACGACGACCACGGTGTATGAATCCGCGCCGGAGACGCTAGCCTATTACGCCGCCGAGACCGGCCTTGAGGACACTCTGAATGTCCTGCGCGGCAACGGGCAGGCGTCGGCTGCGCCGTCGTGCGCTCCGGCAGTCGCCGACCCACAGAAGATCAGTTTCCGCCGCGCGCTCACGCGCTGCACTTCCAATCTGGACGCCGACTCGCAGGCCGCCACCTTCCCGCTGCGCCTCTCGCGCTGGCTCAACTACAATTACCAGCCGCCCGATCTCACCTACCCCGACCGCGTCGCGCTCACGCCCGGCTACAGCCCCCTGAACGGCACGGCCTACGCCATCACCCTCAAAGACCCCGACTCAAGCCACATGATCTCCTACTCGGTGACGGGAAGATTCAACAACGGCGGCCTGAACCTCCCGATCCTCGGAGGCAGCGGGGCGCTCCTGAGCTACACGCCGCCGCCGCCCGTTACGACCACGGCTTACCCCGCCACGGCCGCTTCGCTCGGCACTATCAAAGCGCAGTACACGCTCCCGCTCGGCGCGATCATACCGTCCAACACCACCCTGACCCTGACGATCAACCAGATCGCGCCCTGGCCTGCCACCTATACGATCATCAACAAGGTCTCCGGCTCCATCCTTCCCGGCGGCACCGCCAAGATCGTTTACGGCGAGCAGACCGTAGTGCTCGGCGGCACGACTTTACAGTTGCCTCAGGAGTTAAACCTGCTCTCGGCGCTGATTGGTTCCCCCGGGGGAAACAATGATCTGGCGGCGACCGTCACAGCCCCCGAACCGCGCCGTCTCGTCGTCACCTCGACCGGCTACGGGCCGAGGGGCGCGCGGAAATTCTTGGAGATGACGCTCGACAACTTCAACTTCGCCATCCGCCCGCCCGCGCCCATCTCCATTCGCGGCGCGGACAATCCGGCACAGCCGATGACCTTCGATCTCGGAAGCAGTAACGCTAAAAAATATATCGGCGTGGACATTTCCGGACAACAGCCGGTCGCGCCCGCCGTGGCCATCACCCTGCACGACTGGAACGAGGCACACGACGGAATCACGAAAGGCTCGACCGTGCAGCCCGTCCCGCCGGCTCAGCCCGGCGACCCTCAACTGGCGATTCTCGATCACACCATCCCGCCGAGCATGGTTGCCGATCCGAACCCGATCCCCATGCCCTGGCTGGCTCCCTCGCCCGTGCCCGCGCCCGACGAAGTCCCTCCCCCGGCGGTCACGCCCGACTTCTTGCGCACGGCTAACATGGCGCGCGAATTCCTCTACGGCGCAAACGGCAGGGGCGGGCTGCGCGCCAAAGCGCAGTCGCAGAATCGCTACTTCGAGTCTTTCGAGGGAGTCGCCGGAAACTACAACACAGGCGGTTACACCTTCGTTGACGGCAACTGCGAACTGACCGGCGGCGGCGGACTCCTCGTCGTGACGGGCGATCTGGTGCTCAAGGGCAACAGCCAGTTCAGGGGCATCATCCTTGTGATGGGCAACGGGCGCGTCACACGCAACGGCGGCGGCAACGCCGAAATTCGCGGCGCGTGGATCGTGGCTAACTTTAACCGGAACGGGCCGGGCAATTTCGGCGCGCCGGTCTTCGACGTGTCGGGCGGCGGCAACAGCGAGTTTCAATTCGACTGGGCGGCCATCGTCGGCGCCAATCGGGCGGTCGGCCTCTCCATCACAGGCATCGCCGAAAGATAAGCCGCAAGCATCCGGTGCTCCCGCAGCGGGGGCGCGTTCTCCTTGCGAGAGCGCGCCCCCTTATCCTTTTCCCGCGCGCCAAAATCAACCGCTTGACACGCCCGCCCGAATGATGAACGATGCACACGTCAGAGGTTAGAGGTCAGAGGTTAGAGATC
>DASQDV010000157.1:0-23699 GCA_035633995.1 Pyrinomonadaceae bacterium
CAAAAGTCTTGTGTTTAACTTGTCACCTGTCACCCGTCACCTGTCACTGTTTTCTTATGAGTCGTCGAAAACGCGTATCAGAGATTTGCACTGCGTTTGAAGACGAGGCGCGCGCGGGCGGTCATCGCATGATCGCGGGTGTGGACGAAGTGGGCAGGGGCGCGCTGGCCGGGCCGGTCGTCGCCGCCGCCGTCATACTCGACCCCGCAGCGCCTTTGCCGGAAGGCTTAGACGACTCGAAGAAGCTGACGGCCTCGCAACGCGAACGCATCGCCGAAGAGTTGAAACGAACGGCGCTCTGCTACGGCGTCGGCCTCGTCCCGCCCGAAGAGATTGACAGCACCAACATCCTCATCGCCACGCGCCGCGCCATGTGCCACGCGCTCGGCGCGCTCAACCCTTACGCCGACTTCCTCTTGATCGACGCGCTCCAACTGAGAGAAATCGCGCTGCCGCAACGCGCCATCATTCGCGGCGACTCCATCTCCGCCTCCATCGCCGCCGCCTCCGTCATCGCCAAGACTTACCGCGACGCGCTCATGCACGACTATCACGCGCATTTCCCGCAATACGGTTTCGCCTCGCACGTCGGCTACGGCACGCGCGCGCACCTCGAAGCCCTGCGCACGCACGGCGCCTGCCCCATCCATCGCCGCAGCTTTCGCGGCGTGCTTCCCGCCGGGTGAGCGTCTGGGTTAAACTCGCGCGCGCTTTTGTTTCCCTCCTCGAAACTGACGCCAGGGCGCACGACGGGAGCATTTGCCTGCTTTGCACATCGCCATTGACGCGCACTCGGTCGGCACGAATTTGGCCGGTAACGAGACTTACATCACAAATCTGATCGAGGCGCTGGCCGCGACGGATGCGAAGAATCGTTATACGCTGTACGTGACGAAGCGGGCGGCGGTCGAGCGTTTCGAGCGTCGCTGGCCGCACGTCTCCGTGCGGCGGACTTTGCCGCACACGCCGCTCGTGCGCATCCCGCTCACGTTCCCCTTCGAGTTGCGCCGCCGCCCCGTCGATCTGCTCCACGTGCAATTCACCGCGCCGCCCTTTGCGCCCTGTCCGGTCGTCTCGACCATTCACGATCTCGCCTTCGAGCACCTGCCCGAAACTTTCAACCGCCGGAGCTGGATGCAACTGCGTCTGACCGTGCGGCGCACGGCGCGCACCGCCGCGCACATCATCACGCCCTCCGAGTTTTCGCGCCGCGATCTGATCGAGACCTACGGCGTTCGCCCCGAGCGCGTCAGCGTCACGCTCGAAGCCGCCGCGCCGCACTTTCGCCCCGCGCCCGTCGCACAGGTCGCGGACGTGAAAAGAAGGTACGGCATCGAAGGCGACTACGTGCTCGCGGTCGGTTCGATTCAGCCGCGCAAGAATCTCGTGCGGCTCATACGCGCCTACTCGGACTTGCGCCGCTCGCGTTCCCAAGCTAAGCTGCCACGACTCGTTTTAGTGGGCAAACGCGCGTGGCTTTACGGCGAGACGCTGCGCGCCGTCGAGCGATCCGGCGTCGCATCAAACGTGATCTTTACAGGCTATGTGCCGGAGCGCGACCTGCCCGCGCTCTACACGGGCGCGCTCTGCTTCGCCTACCCTTCCTACTTCGAGGGGTTCGGGCTGCCGCCGCTCGAAGCCATGAGTTGCGGCGCGCCCGTCATCGCGGGCGACCGGACGAGCCTGCCGGAAGTGGTCGGCGACGCGGGGCTTCTGGTCAACCCTTTCGACACCGCCGCCATCGGCGAGGGGCTGGCACGCCTCATCGACGATGAAGAGTTGCGCGCCACACTCGGCGCACGCGGGCGGGCGCGCTCCGCATTATTCAACTGGACAGAGACCGCCCGACGGACTTTACAGGTCTACGAACAAGCGACAAGGAGAAAGGATGAACGCTGAACGCTGAACGCTGAAGTAAAAGCAAATTGCGCTGGCTCTAACTTCATCGTTCATCGCTCCCACTTCATCCTTTAATCAGGATGCGGATTGCGATTCTAGGAACACGGGGCGTGCCCGCCAGCTACGGGGGCTTTGAGACTTTTGCCGAACAACTCTCGACGCGGCTCGTTGCACGCGGCCACCACGTCACCGTCTATTGCCGTTCGCACTACGTTAGCCCGCGCCAGCTCGAATACAGGGGCGTGCACCTGAAAGTGCTGCCCACCTTCCGCCACAAGTATTTCGACACGGTCGTCCACGCCTTTCTCTCCGCGCTGCACTCGACCACCGCCAACTACGACGCCGCGCTCATCTGCAACGCCGCCAACGCGCCCTTCGCCCCCGTCGTGCGCCTTGCGGGCACGCCCGTCGCCATCAACGTCGACGGACTCGAACACAAGCGCCGCAAGTGGAACTGGCTCGCGCGCCGTTATTACATGATCGCCGAACGCCTCTCCACCATCCTGCCGAACGAGACCGTGACCGACGCGCGCGTGATTCAGGACTATTACATGGCGCACTACAATCACCCGACGACGATGATCGCCTACGGCGCGGAGGTCGAACGCATCCCCGACCGCATGGCCGTGCGCCAGTGGGGTGTCGAGCCGAATCGCTACGTGCTCTACGTCTCGCGCCTTGAGCCGGAGAACAACGCGCGCCTCGTCATCGAAGCCTTCAAGCGCGTGCGCACTTCACATAAACTCGTCATCGTCGGCGACGCGCCCTACGCGCACGAGTACATCGAGGAGTTGCGCGCCAGCGCCCGCCGCGATGGCCGCATCGTCTTCACCAGTTTCGTCTTCGGCGATGCTTACCGCGCGCTGCAACAGAACGCCTACTGCTATGTTCACGCCACGGAGGTCGGCGGCACGCACCCCGCGCTCCTCGAAGCGATGGGCTACGGCAACTGCGTGCTCACGCTCGCCACGCCCGAAAACATAGAGGCCGTCGGCGAGGCGGGCATCCCCTACACGGATGAGAAAGACCTCGCCGAGCAACTCCAACGCGTCCTGCGCGACGGCTCGCTCGTCAACTCCTACCGCCAGCGCGCGCAGAAGCGCGTCCGCGAGCACTACGACTGGGAGCGCGTCGTTGACAGGTACGAAAATTTGTTCGCGCGCATGGCCGGGCGCAGCGAACCGCACCGCGCCGAAACGTTGATCGCCGAGACGAACAATGAAACGGCGAGCAAGGAAGCGGTGCGCAGGTAGGATTAAGTACGAGCGGGATTCGCGTGGATGCAGACAAGGCATCCAACGCCGGAGAGACGCAAAGAGAACGCGGAGGGATGAAGTAGAATCCAGAACACAGAATATAGAAGTCAGAATTAACAGCCCCTCAGCTTTCCTCCTGACTCCTGTATTCTGTGTTCTGTCTTCTCCTTCATCCTTCCGCGTTCCTGCTTCCGCCTTCCCCTTGCGGTGAGTCTTCTTACTTCTTAATCAGAGGCTACTTCTGCGGCGTTGTCGGCTTGCCGTCCAGACCGCGCGCTTCGAGTTTGCCGAGATTCAGTTTCAACAGTTCCGTCTCGATCTTGCTGCGGTCGCCGACCGCGACGATGACCATTGATTCGGGACGCAGGTATTTCTCGGCTGCGCGCCGCACGTCGGCGATGGTGACGGCGTCAATCTTGGCCGGCAGCGTGCGGTAATAGTCGAGCGGCAGGTTGTAGATGAAAAGCTGCCCGATGCTCGCCGCCGCCTGTCCCGTCGTCTCGAAGAGTCCGGGCAGCGAGCGCGCAAACGAGTCCTTCGCGATCTTCAACTCCTCCGCGCTCACGTCCGACGTGCGGATGCGCTCGAACTCGCTGAAAATCTCACGCACCGCCGGGGCGGTCACGTCCGTGCGCACGCTCGTCGAAGTGTAGAACGGGCCGGGGCCGCGCCGGAACTGGAAGTCCGATCCCGCGCCGTAAGTGTAGCCGTTCTTCTCGCGCAGGTTCATGTTGATGCGGCTGGAGAAGAGGCCGCCGAGTCCCGTGTTCATCACTTCGATGGGCACGTAATCGGGGTTGGCGCGCGGCACGCCGACCGTGCCGATGCGCAAGGCCGTCTGCGGCGCGCCCGGCTTGTCAACGACGATGATGTGGCGCGCAGCCGAGGCGCGCACGTCCGGACGCGTGACGCCGGAGGTCTTGCCCGCCCACTTGCCGAAGTGCTTTTCGGCGAGCGTGCGCAGTTCGCTCTCGTTGAGGTTGCCCGCGACGACGAGCGCGGCGTTCTCCGGCACATAGCCCGCCTGCCAGAACTTCAACATGTCCTCGCGCGTGACGGTTTTGATTGACTGCTCCGTGCCAAGTTCGGTGTAGCCGTAAGGATGCTCCGTCCCATAGACCTCGCTGTTGAAAATCTGGCTCGCGAGGACGTTCGGGTTGTCGCGTTGTTGGAGAATCTGCGTCAGGCGGTCATTGCGAACTCTTTCGATTTCCTTTGCTTCGAAGGCAGGCCGAAGCGCCACGTCGGCGACGAGATCGAACGCGGCGTCTGCATTCTTTTTCAAAGTCCGCACGGCGACCCACGCGGCATCGCTCGACGAGCGGGATGCGAGTGTCGAGCCGATGGCCGCCGCATCGTCGGCGATCTGCAAGGCCGAACGCTTAGTTGTGCCTTCGTCAAGCATATCTGCCATGAACGAGGCGAGCCCGGGCTTGGTTGCCGGGTTGGCTTCGCTGCCGCTTAGGAAGTTAAGAGTCACGGCGACGACCGGCAAGTTGTGTTGCTCGACGAGCATGACGGTGAGGCCGTTGGCGAGTTTGAAAGACTTCGGCACGGGGAGCGCGAGTTTCGACGGCGCTCCGGCCTGCGGCGGCTGGTTGCGCCACGCGTCGTCCGCCTGTGCGGCGGTGTTGCCGCTCGCGGGCGTCGCCGCTTCGGTCGTCTCGGCTTCGGTCGTCTTCGGCACGTCGTCAACGACCTTCTTTCCGGGCACGCCGTAGACGACGACGCGAGAGTTGTTCGTCAGCTTCTCGCGCGCCATTTTGTGCACGTCGGCGGGCGTCGCGCGGTCGTAACGCTCCAAATCTTTGGCGAGATAGGAGGGGTCGCCGAGATAGTGGTTGTACTGGTTGAGGCGGTCGGCCACGCCGCCGAAGCCGCCGAGCCTCTCCAGTCCCTGCACGATGCGCGTCTGGATGACGTTGCGTGCGCGCGCAAGTTCATCCGTTGTGACGCCGTTCTTGCGCACGACATCGAGTTCTTCGTTAATCGCTTTTTCGAGGTCTTCGGGTTTGACGCCGGGCTTGGCCGTCGCCTGAATCTGGAAGACCGAGCCGAGGATGAGCGAGTTCTGGCTGACGCCGACATCCTGCGCGATCTGCCGTTCGTAGACGAGCCGCTTGTAGAGGCGGCTCGATTTGCCGCCGCCGAGAATCATCGCCAACAGGTCGGCTTCGGCGTCGCCGGGTTTGTAGATCGGGTCGGTGAGCCAGGCCACATAGACGCGCGGGAGTTCGACCTGGTCTGTGACGACCGCGCGGCGCTCGGCGGTGATGGGCGGCGTCGTGACATTCAACTTCGGCACGGGCGGCCCCGCCGCGATGGGGCCGAAATATTTTTCCACGAGCGCCCTGGCCTGCGCCTTATTTATGTCGCCGACGATGGCGAGGCTCGCGTTGTTGGGCGCGTAGTAGGTTTTGAAAAACTCGCGCACGTCTTTGAGCCGCGCCGCTTCGATGTCGGCGTGCGAGCCGATGACGTTGGCGTAATAGGGATGGGTTTTGGGGAAGAGGTTGTGGTAGACGGCCTCTTCGACGAGGCCGTAGGGAGAATTTTCGCCCTGCCTGCGTTCGTTGCGAACGACATCTCGTTGGTTGGCGAGTTTTGCCGCGTCGAGCGTGTCGAGCAGGAAGCCCATGCGGTCGCTCTCAAGCCAGAGCGCGAGTTCGAGTTGGTTGGAGGGCAGCGTCTCGAAATAGTTGGTGCGGTCGAAGTCGGTCGTGCCGTTGATGTCGCTCGCGCCCGCGCCTTCCAGCAATTTGAAATGCACGTCGTCGCTGACGTGCTTCGAGCCTTGAAACATCATGTGCTCGAAGAGGTGCGCGAAGCCCGTGAGTCCGGGTCGCTCGTTGGCCGGGCCGACGTGATACCACAAATTGGTGGCGACGAGCGGCAGGCGGTGATCTTCGAGCAGGATCACTTCGAGGCCGTTCTTCAGTTTATACTTCTCGAAATCAAGACGCGGGGCGACCATCGGCTGTGTTGACGCCGACGCGCGCGTGCCGGTTTGTGCGAGCGTGGCGAGTGCCGGGTCGCCTGCGGCGAGCGCGAAGACGGCAATTGCCAGACAGAAGTTTCTGATGCGTATCATAAAATTTCCCCCGGATGCGGGGCTAAAAGGTCGCCCGCGCCTCTCAAACGTTGATGGATATTGTGAAGCCGCCCTTTCGCGGGGCGCGGAAAAGTTGCGTATATTAGAACCGGCGCGGCGGGGCGCGAAAGCCGCTTTCTCGGAGGCCGCACGAAATGATGCTAAACTTTTATTGAGTCTGTTTCGGATGGTCTCCCTACGCTTTCGCGGAACACACTTTCGCCCGTCCTGACCCGACGCCGAATTTCCTTCGGAAGCAATGCGCTTGTACCGCAAAGGCAGCAATAGAGTCAAATGCCCGTAGAAATCGCGCCGCCGTCGCCGTACTGTGCGACACAGGTAACGCGCCGCTGCCTGCCGCTCTCAAACTCCTTCGCGCGCACGAATGCGCGAACCCTGACCGGTCAATGAAATTTCGCGTCGCCCAACTCGTCTGCATCTCTTCTCTGTACGTGCTCGCGTTCGGCGCGACGGCAGCGCGCGGCGGCGTCGGTGGTGTCGCCCCGCCGCCGCAGCAGCAGGAGCGCACAAGCGTCGCCGTGCTCGATCTCGGCGGGACGGACGCGGGGCAACGCGCGGCTGACGAACTCGCCTCCGCGCTCGGCAAAGCGCCGGGCTTCGACCTCGTCAACCGCTCGCAGGCACGCGCCGCCGCGCGCGGCATAGGCTACGGGGGTTCGCTCAACCTGACGCTACAGGAGGCGCGCGATCTCGGCGCGGCAATCGGCTGCGACTTTTATTTCACGGGCGAGGCGCAAACGCTGCGCCGCACGTCCACGTCGCGCGCAGACTATTTCGAATCCTACGCCTCCGTTTTTCTCGTCAGCGCGGAGACGGGGCGGCTCGTCCTGTGGGAACATTTCAACGCCGAAGCGGCCACACCCGGCGAGGCCGAGAAGCATCTGCTCGCGGAACTTCGCGTGCGCGCGTCGCGCTACGCAGAGCCGATCTCGAAAGCGCGCGATGCGGAGCGGCGCGAGCGGCAACTCGCGCGCGAGCGCGAGGCGAGCGCGTTTGAAGATGTGCCGGAAGAGGGAAGTCCCGCCGCCGCAGGCTTTCGCGCGCCGCAGCCCTACCGGAGCCTGCGCCCCGCCTACCCGGACACGGCGGCGCGCGCGGCGGCGGAGGCGACCGTTGATGCGCTCGTCGAGGTTGACGCGGCGGGCGAAGTCAAAGATATTGAGATCGTGCGCTGGGCTGGATACGGTTTGAACGAAGCCGTCATCTCGACCGTGCGCCGACTGCATTTCCGCCCCGCCATGCGCGACGGGCAAGCCATTCCCATACGCGTCCTGCTGCGCTACAACTTCCGGCGACCGGCGGAAGAAAATAAGGGTCAAGAATGAACAGAAGGTTAAAGGGGAAAGAATGAGCGGAAGGTTAAAGGAGAAAGGGTAAAGGGGAAGGGAAAGATGTTTCGACAATTTTCATCTCGCCATTTTTGCTCGCTCGGCTATCGTGCGCTGCCCTGCGCGTTGTTACTTCTCTTCATCCTTTTCCCTTTCCCTCTTTCCCCTGCTTCCACTTCTTCGGCCAACGAGCGCGTGACGACGGCGACGCGCGAAGGTCGGCTGATCGTCTTCGACGAGGCGTGGCGGACGATCCGCGAGCGTTATTACGACCCGGCCTTGAACGGCGTTGACTGGGACGAACTTCGCGCGCACCTGCGCCCGCTCGCCGCAGATGCCGGCAGCGAACGAGAGTTCTACACAATCCTGCGCCGTCTGACGAGCCGCTTGCGCGATGCGCACACGCGCGTCTACGCGCCCGACGAGCGCTTCGACTGGCAGCGACCGACCTACATCAGCGTCGGCGTCTCCCTGCGCGAGATCGCGGGCGAGATCGTCGTCACGTCGGTCGAGCGCGAGAGCGAGGCCGCGCGCGGCGGGGTGCGCGTGGGCGACGAGTTGTTGGAGATCGAGGGCGAACCCGTCGCGCAGGTCTTCGCGCGGCGCCTGACGGAAGAGACGAGCGCGTCCACGCAGGTGGCGGCCAGACAACAGGCCGCCGCCAGACTCTTCAAAGGCGCACGTGACACTTTCGTCAACGCAGTCTTCCGGCGCACAAGTGATGGCGGCGGCGGGCGCGCGCCGAACGCACGGAGCGTGCGCCTGCGCCGCGTGCTGCAAACGAGGCCGCCCGCGCTGAGCATCGAAAAGACGGAGGGCTTTCCGGTCGTCAATTTCAACATCTTTCTGCCGGAGATTGCGAGCGAGTTGATGCGCGCTCTGCGCCGCGAAGAGTTGCGCGCCGCGCGCGGCCTCGTCATAGATTTGCGCGATAACGGCGGCGGCCACGCCGAGACGATGACCGACATCGCTTCGGCCTTCCTCCCGCGCGGAACGAACCTCGGCGAGTTCACAGACCGCGAAGGGCGCGTCGCCGCCTCGCCGCAGACGCGCGCCGCGATGCTGTTTGCAGCCGACGCGGTCGCAGAGTTTCGCCGCCCGGTAGTCGTCCTGACGAGCACGCGCACGGCGTCTGCTGCGGAAATCTTCGCCGCCGCTTTGCAGGAGTCGAAGCGCGCGCGCGTCATCGGCGAGCACACGTGCGGCTGCGTGCTCGCCATACGCCGCCGCCACACTTTGCCCGACGGCGGCCTGCTCGACATCAGCGAAATGGACTTCCGCACCGCCCGCCACACGCGTCTCGAAGGCGCGGGCGTCACGCCCGACGAACTCGTCCAGCCCACCCGCCGCGACATCACGGACGGGCGCGACCCCGCGCTCGAACGCGCGATCAGAATTTTGAAGGATAAAGGAAGATAGTCAATTGTCAGTAGTGAGTTGTCAGTTGTTCAAGACAATCTTTAGCAACTTATGTGAGAGCCACGTGCAACGGACAACTGACGGCTGACGACGGACAACTGACAGCTTTTCATTCATCGTTCATCCTTCCGCCTTCATCCTTGCTTTTCGCTTCCCCTTTTCCCTTTCCCCTTTGAATATCCGTTCATGCTTTACCTGTCGCAAGTATTGCGTCGCCCGGTGCGCGATGTGGAAGGCCGACCCGTAGCGTCTATTAAAGATGTCATCGTGCGGCTCGGCGAAGACCACCCGCCGTTGATCGGTCTGGTTGCGCGCCACATGCGGCGCGACATCTTCCTGCCGCGCACGCGCGTCGCGCGCTTCGGCGAGGCGGGCGCACAACTCAACTTCGACCTGCTCGACCTGCGCGACTTCAAACGACGCGAGGGCGAAGTGCTGCTCGCGCGCGACGTGCTCGACAAGCAGTTGATCGACGTGGACGGCAAACGCGTCGTGCGCGTCAACGACGTGCAACTCATAGAGGTCGCGGGCGAGTGGCGCGTGACGGGCGCGGACGTGAGCCTTCAAGGACTCTGGCGCAGGCTCGCCCCGGCAGGTTTCCTCGGCAGCCGTCGCCCCGTCGAAGTGATCGACTGGGCGGACGTGGGTTATCTGGCGACGGACGCGGCGGGCGTGCGCCTGAAGTCTTCGCGCGATAAGTTGTCGCGCCTGCATCCGGTCGAGATCGCGCGGCTGGCGGAGGCTCTGTCGTTCCGGCAGGGCGCGGAGGTCGTCGCCGCGCTCGACGACGAAACCGCCGCCGAGACGCTCGAAGAGATGCACGACGAAAATCAGGTGCGCATCATCGGCGACATGGACAAGGAACGCGCCGCAGACATTCTCGAATGGATGTCGCCCGACGAGGCTGCCGACGTGCTCGGCGACCTGCCCGAAGCGACCGCCACCGATTTGCTCAGCCGCATGGAGGGCGAGGAGAAGACGGACGTGGCCGAGCTTCTCCACTACGAAGACGACACGGCGGGCGGCCTGATGACCAACGAGTTCATCACGCTCCCGCAGGGGCTGACCGTTGGCGCGAGCCTCGCGCGCCTGCGCGAGATGGCCGAAACGCCGAACATGATCTATTACCTCTACGTCGTCGAACGCGAAGATTCGTGGAAGCTGGTCGGCGTGATCGCCCTGCGCAGCCTCATCCTCGCAGACCCCGACGCGCCTCTCGAAGAAGTGATGCGCGACGAGTTTCAACGCGCGCACCCCGACGATTCCGCCAAAGACGTGGCGCACAAGATCGCCGAATACAATTTGCTCGCGCTGCCCGTCGTTGACGACCTCGGCGAGATCGCGGGAATCGTCACCGTTGACGACGCGATGGAGTTATTACTGCCGAAGGGTTGGCGGCAACGTCTGCCGAGAATTTTCTGAACTTTCGATCAGGCTTTTGTACCTGCTGCGGGTGTGGTTATGACGAGGACTGCGTGGCTCATCTGGGTGCTGCGTTACGGCGACCCCAGGTATCGTTATAAAGGCATCAGGTCTGCCGTCAAATTCGAGTTGTATAGCCTGTGGTGGAGAGCGAAAGGGCATAAGCTGACGCACTGGTTGGAAGAGAAGCCGAGACCCGCCGGAAAGTATATTCTAACGAAGTCGCTGCCGCGCGTGGCTTTCAGGGTTTTCGGTCAGACCTTTTGCCTTAGTGAAGAGATGCCGGTGGAGTATGTGCCATACTCTGCGGAACTTGCCAGCGAGTTAGAAGCGCGGACGGGGAAGCCCGCGAAGGTCGTGGAGATCAACTACGTGATCGGCGGTCGCGCCGATGGATTTTAATGCCGATGCCTGACGGAGAACCTCCAAGTGGCCGTGTCGCGTACAGATGTGCGGGAGATGAGCCGTCGCCTGTGGCGGCGCGGTTCGCGGCGCGTGCGGCGTGCGGCGTCGCGGCGCACGGGGTTCGTCGCGTACCTCGCCGTCATCGGGCCGGGGATGGTGGCGGCCAACGCGGGCAACGACGCGGGCGGCATCGCCACCTATTCGACCGCCGGGGCGGAGTTCGGCTACACGCTGCTCTGGACGTTTCTGCCCATCCTTGTCAGCCTCGCGCTCGTGCAGGAGATGTGCGCGCGGATGGGCGTGGTAACGGGCAAGGGGCTGGCCGATTTGATCCGCGAGCAGTTCGGCGTGCGCTGGACGATGCTCGTGATGTCGGCGCTGCTTGTGGCAAACGCGGGCGTGACCGTCTCGGAGTTCGTCGGCATCGCGGCGGCAACGGAGTTGTTCGGCGTGCCGCGCCAAATTTCCGTGCCGCTCGCGGCTCTGTCGGTGTGGTGGCTCGTCGTGAAGGGTTCGTATCGCCGTGTCGAGCGAGTGTTTCTCTTGATGTCGCTCGTCTTTCTGGGCTTTATCGTGTCGGCGTTTCTGGCGCGTCCCCATTGGGGCGAAGTGGCGCGCGAGATCGTGCGCCCGACGTTTCGCTACGAGAGCCATTATCTCTTCACGCTCGTCGCACTGATCGGCACGACCATCTCGCCCTACATGCAGGTCTTCGTGCAGTCGTCGGTGGTGGAGAAGGGCGTCGGGCGCGAAGATTATAAGCTGGTGCGCGCGGACGTGTGGGTCGGGACGCTGTTCGCGATGTGCATCGCGTTCTTCATCGTCATCTCGACGGCAGCGACGCTGAACGCGGGCGGACTCAGCGCGGGCATCGAGACGGCGGCCGACGCCGCACGCGCGCTCGTGCCGCTCGCGGGCGAGTACGCCGGGCTGCTCTTTGCCGTCGGACTCTTCGGCGCGTCAATGCTGGCGGCGGGCGTCCTGCCGCTCGCCACCGCCTATTCCATCAGCGAGGCGCTCGGGTTCGAAAAGGGCGTCTCGCGCAGTTTTCGTGAAGCGCCGATCTTTCTCGGCATCTTCACGTTTTTGATCGCCGTCGGCGCGTCAATCGCGATCATTCCGGGGCTGCCGCTGATGCGCGTGCTCGTCGTCACGCAGTTCATCAACGGGTTGCTGTTGCCCGTCATGCTCGTGGCTATTTTGCGGCTGGCGGGCGACCGTAAATTGATGGGTGATAACGCGAACGGGGCGGTCTATAATGTGCTGGCGTGGCTGACGGTGCTGGTCGTCTCCGGTTTGTCGCTCCTGCTGGTCGGGAAAACACTTTTCGGCGGCGAGCCGTAGACCGCACGCTCAGCCCGCCCGAAGCCTTGACCGTCGCCGTTCGGGATTTACGTTTGACGACCCTCGTTTGAAGATGAAAAGCTCCCGTCTCAAAAAACAACTGACGCTCCCCGTCGTCGCGACCACGCTGCTGGCCGTCCTGTTCTACATCATCCTGCCCTCGTTTGCGCCCGCGCCGCCGGTCGAGGACTTGAGGAAGAACGCGCCCGGCTTCTACTGGACGAGTTTGCTCACGAAGATCGCCCTGTGGCTCGGCCTCATGTTCGTGTGCGTGCGGCTCGCCAACGCTTTCTTCTTCGATCTCGTTTTCCGCCTCCGCAAGGGGCGCGAAGCGCCGAGCCTCGTGCGCGACCTGTTCTCCATCGTCGCCTACATCCTCGTCGTCGCCTTTATCCTCAAATACTACTTCGCGCTGTCGCTCGGCGCGCTGCTGTCGGGCTCTGCGTTGCTCGGCGTCATCCTCGGTCTTGCCTTGCAGGACACGCTCGGCAACCTCTTCTCCGGCATCTCGCTCCACGCCGACAAGCCTTTCGAGGTGGGCGACGTGATCACGGTCGGCAAATACATGGGCGTCGTCGAGAGCGTGACGTGGCGCGCGGCGAAGATCAGGACGTTTACCAACCACGTCGTCCTCGTCAGCAACAGCCAGATCGCCAAAGAGGCCATCGAGGTCTGCCCGACCGATAACCCCAACGCGCGCCTCGTCTTTTTCAACGCGCTCTACAGGCACTCGCCAGCCAGAGTTATAGAGGTCGTGCGCGCCGCCATCCGCGATGCTCAAAACGTGCGGCTCAAACCCGAGCCCATCGTACGCGTGCGCAACCTCGGCGACTTCGCGGTGGACTACGAAGTCAAATACTGGCTGGAAAATTACGCCCTCCACAACGACACGGACGCGCTCATTCGCCAGCGCATCTGGTACGCCTTCAAACGCGCGGGCTTGAGTTTCGCCTTCCCGACGCAGACGCTCTACATCGAGCGTCCGAAAGCGAGCGACGGACTTGCGGCGGACGGCGCGACGCTGGCCGGGCGTCTGTCCGCGACAGGCATCTTCGCCCCGCTCAATGCCGAAGAACTCTCACGGCTCGCCTGCGACTCGCGCAGCCACACCTACGCGCCCGGCGAAACCATCATCCGCGCGGGCGACAAAGGCGATTCGATGTTCGTCGTGCATCACGGCCACGTCGCCGTGCAAATCTCCGACAACGGCGAGGCGCGCACCGTCGCCACGCTCGGCGAGGGCGATTTCTTCGGCGAGATGGCGCTCTTTACGGGCGAACCGCGCTCGGCACACGTCGTCGCCGCCGACGAGACCGAAGTGCTCGAAATCGGCCACGAAGCCATGAAGCACATCTTCGACACCAACCCCTGCCTGGCCGAATCGCTCGGCAAAACCATCGCCAAACGCCGCGCCGGTCTGGCCGCCTCCGCCGAAGCCGGCGACAAAGAAGAGGTCTCTGAGGGTCTCATCAACTCCATTAAACGCTTCTTCGGATTAGACTAAGCAGATTTCCGCGCGCATTTTGCCGCCCCGAAATGACGGGCGAAAAAATGGTGAAAATTTTTTCGTCTTCATACTTGACAAGGCGGGACTCAGATATTATTATTCCCACACGCTCAAAAGCCGAAGGCGCAGGTTAGCTGCCCGGAAGGCTTGTTGGGCGTCCAGCAAATAACGTTTTGTTGAGTTGAGAGGAGGAAATACGTCATGTCTATAACCCGTTACGATCCTTTCCGCGATTTGCGGATGCTGCAAGACGAAGTCAACCGCCTGTTTTCGAGCAACCTGTCGCGCTCGTTCGGCGACGAAAATATAGCGCGCGGCGCGTGGGCGCCGACGGTTGACATCTACGAGAACAAAGACCAGATCGTGCTCGAAGCCGAATTGCCGGGCATGAACCGCGAGGACTTCGAACTGTCCATCGAAAACAACGTGCTCACGCTGCGCGGCGAACGTCGCTTCGAGAAGAAGGACGAATCGGACACCTCTCACCGCGTCGAGCGCTCTTACGGCTCGTTCACGCGTTCCTTCACTTTGCCGCAGACCGTCTCGCCGGAGAACGTGACCGCCGAGTACAAGAACGGCGTGCTGCGCGTCGTGCTGCAAAAGCGCGAAGAGGTGAAGGCTCGCCGCATCGAGATCGCGGGCGAGGGCGCCGCGAGCGCCGGGCAGAAGACCATCGAAGCGAAGGCCGAAGAGCCGAACACGGCTTCGAAGGGCAAGGCGGCTACGAACGCCGGTCAGTAATTCGTCTCAATAGTTAGAACTGCAAGGCGCGCGGAACGATGTGCGGTGAACTCCAGTATCGTTCCGCGCTTGTTAATTAGGGTTTCAGAGAATTATGCGTTTAGAACGTTTCACTTTGCGCGGGCAGGAGGCCATCCAGACGGCCATCGAAGGTGCCGAGCGCAACCAGAACCAACAGGTCGAGCCGGAGCACCTGCTCGTCGCCATGCTTGAACAGCCCGAGGGCATCGTGCGCCCGCTGCTCGGCAAACTCGGCGCGAATCTGCAAGTCGTCTTAAACGACGCGCAGGCCGCCATCGGTCGCCTCCCGAAGGTGCAGGGCGGGCAGCAGTATTTCAGCCCGCGCCTCACGCAGATTTTCACTGCCGCGCAGAAGCAGGCCGAGAAAATGCAGGACGAGTACATCTCGACCGAGCACCTGCTCCTGGCAATCGTTGACGAAAAGGACGGCGCGGCGGGTCGCATACTGCGCCAGCACGGCGTCAACCGCGACGATCTGATGAAGGTCGTCAGCGACATGCGCGGCGATTCGCGCATCACGGATCAAAACGCGGAGGCCAACTATCAGGCGCTCTCGAAATACGCCAAAGACCTGACCGACCTGGCGCGGCAGGGCAAACTCGATCCGGTCATCGGGCGCGACGACGAGATACGCCGCACGATTCAGGTTCTCTCGCGCCGCACGAAGAACAACCCTGTTCTGATCGGCGAGCCGGGCGTCGGCAAGACGGCCATTGTCGAAGGCTTGGCGCAGCGCATCATCTCCGGCGACGTGCCGGAGACTTTGCGCAACAAGCGCCTCGTCGGACTAGACCTCGGCTCGATGCTCGCGGGCGCGAAGTACAGGGGCGAGTTTGAAGATCGTTTGAAGGCGGTCTTGAAGGAGATCGACAGCGCGAAGGGGCAGATCGTCCTCTTCATAGACGAACTGCACACGCTCGTCGGCGCGGGAGCGGCGGAAGGCGCGATTGACGCGTCGAACATGTTGTAGCCCGCGCTCGCGCGCGGCGAGTTGCGCTGCGTCGGCGCGACCACGCTCAACGAGTACAAGAAACATATCGAAAAGGACGCGGCGCTCGAACGCCGCTTCCAGCAGGTTTATGTCGGCGAGCCGACGGTCGAAGACACCATCGCGATCCTGCGCGGCTTGAAGGAACGCTACGAGGTGCATCACGGCGTCCGCATCAAAGACTCGGCCATCGTCGCCGCCGCCACGCTCTCAAATCGTTACATCACGGATCGTTTCCTGCCCGACAAGGCCATTGACCTCGTGGACGAGGCCGCCTCGCGTCTGCGCATCGAGATAGATTCGTTGCCTGTGGAGATAGACGAGTTGGAGCGCGAGACGACCGGGCTTGAGATCGAGAAGCAGGCTTTGCAGCGCGAGACGGACGAGCGTTCGCAGGCGCGCCTGCACGAGATCGAAGTCAAGATCGCAGACCTGCGCGAACGCGCTTCGGGCATGAAGGCGCAGTGGCGTTCGGAGAAAGACATCATCGAGCGCATCCGCAAGGCCAAAGAGGAACTCGAACAGATCAAGGTGCAGGCCGAGCAGTACGAGCGCGCGGGCGATTACGGCAAGGTCGCCGAACTGCGCTACGGCAAAGCCGTCGAACTGCAAAAGGAACTCGACGCCGATCACGCGAAGCTCGCGGAGATACAGAAAGAGGGCGTCTATCTCAAGGAAGAAGTTGACGAGGAAGACATCGCCTTAGTCGTCGCCAAATGGACGGGCGTGCCTGTGGCGAAGATGCTCGAAGGCGAGATGCAGAAACTCGTTACGATGGAGGAACGCCTGCGCCTGAGAGTCATCGGGCAGGACGAGGCTTTAACGGCGGTCGCCAACGCCGTGCGCCGCGCGCGCGCGGGACTCCAAGACCCGCATCGCCCGGTCGGTTCGTTCATTTTCTTAGGCCCGACGGGCGTGGGCAAAACCGAGACGGCGCGCGCGCTCGCCGAGTTTCTCTTTGACGACGAACGCGCCATGATCCGGCTCGACATGAGCGAGTACATGGAGAAGCACGCCGTCGCGCGCATGATCGGCGCGCCGCCCGGATACGTCGGCTACGAGGAGGGCGGGCAGTTGACCGAAGCCGTCAGGCGGAGGCCCTACTCGGTCGTTCTCTTCGACGAGATCGAGAAGGCGCACCCGGACGTGTTCAACGTGCTCTTGCAGATTTTGGACGACGGGCGCCTGACCGATTCGAAGGGGCGCACGGTTGACTTCAAGAACACGGTTTTGATCATGACCTCGAACCTCGGCTCGCGCGAAATTCAGGCGGCGGGCGACGACGAGCGGGCGGTGCGCGAGGCGGTCTTAGAGGAACTACGCGGCCACTTCAAACCGGAATTCCTGAACCGCATCGACGACGTGGTGATCTTCCACCAACTCTCGCGCGAAGAGATCGTGCGCATCATCGAAGTGCAACTCGAACGCCTGCGCCAGATGCTCGCGGAGCGCAACATCACGCTCGCGCTCGACGATTCGGCGCGCGAACTCCTCGCGCGCGAAGGCTACGACCCGATGTACGGCGCGCGGCCTTTGAAACGCGCCATCCAGACGTTGATTCAAAATCCGCTCGCGTCGAAACTCTTAAACGGCGAGATCACGCCCGGCCAGACGATTCGCGTCTCGGCGGACGGCGACGGCTTGAGGTTCGCAAGCGAGGCGGCGGTGGCAACAGCGTGAAGAGAAACGATGAGGTAGGAACGCGGAACGATGAAGTAAAAGCAGAGTGTTTTCCGTTCCGCGTTCCTACTTCATCGTTCCAAAAACCGGAGGTTTTTACAGTGGGACACAAGTGGGACGAGTGGCGTGATTATGTGACGTTGCAGGAGCGCATGAATCGTCTGTTCGAGGACACGGCGCGGCGGCATGATCATTTGAACGACGAGCGGGAGGCGGAGCTTGAACGCGCCGACTGGACTCCGGCTTCGGACATTTACGAGAACGCGTCGGAGTTCGTCATTGTAATTGATTTGCCGGGCATCGAGCGCGCGGCGCTCGAAGTGAGCATTGACGAAAACCGTCTGACGGTGCGCGGCGAACGCGCGCCGGAAGACGAGGGGACGCGTCGCGGCGGTGGCGGCACGGGTCGCCCGTTCGGTCGTTTCCTGAGTCGCTTCGGGCCGCTGCCCCCGACCGTTAACCAGAAAAATATCGCGGCTGATTACAAAGACGGCGTCCTGCGTCTGCGCCTGCCCAAGCGCACGGAGCAGAAAACGGGGCGCGTGAAGATCGCAGTTTCCTAAAACATGTATCGTGAATCGTAAATAGATCGAGGCCGGATTTCTCTATTCACGGGTTACGATTTACTATTCACCCACTATGGTATCTTTCCGCAAGGAGAAAAAGAGACGAGATATGGCAGATAGAACGGCGGCTGAACAGGCACGCGCAGAAGAGGCGGCCGACGCCCCGCCATCCGAGGGCGTGCGCGTGACGGATCGCAGGCGCGTGAGCCTCGACGATTCGGAGGAAGGTGTCAAGGTGCAAGGGGAAGGCGGCGCATCGCCGAGTTTGAAACCGAAGTACGTGGAAGAACTCGAAGCGCGCACGCGCGCCGCAGAACAGTCGGCGCAGGACGTGCAGTCGCGTTTCGAGCAGGTGCGCGCGGAACTCCGGCGCGAGACGGACGAGATCAGGCAGCGCCTCGCGCGCACGGCGGACGAAAGGGCTGCGCGCGAGAAGGCCGCCTTCGTCGGCGCGCTCCTGCCCGTGATGGACAACTTGCAGCGCGCGATGGAAGCGGCGGAAGGCGGCGGCTCGCTCGAAGCCCTGATGGAAGGCTTGCGCGGCACGATCAGCGGCTTCGAGAACGCGATCACGTCCGCCGGACTCGAACCCGTCTCGGCGACGGGCGCGCAGTTTGATCCCGAATTACATGAAGCGGTTGACACGGTAGAGGTCGAACCCGAACGCGACGGTATGGTGACGGCTGAATACAGTCGCGGCTATCGCATGGGCGGCCAACTGCTCCGACCGGCACGCGTGCAGGTCGGGCGCGCGAAGTCGGAAGGACAGGCGGCGGAGTAAGACTTTGTCCGTCGTCCATCGTCCGTTGTTTGTGCTTCACGGGTTAATAACTGAAGATGAAAATTTCGAGTTGATAAGAGTTAAAACAACTGCTTACGGACAACTGACTGCGGGCAATCTTTAAGGAGAACAAACGAAGTGGCGGCAAAAGAGTTGAAGTTTAGCGAAGAGGCGCGCTCGGCGATGTTGAAGGGCGTGAACACGCTGGCGAACGCGGTGCGCGTGACGCTCGGGCCGAAGGGGCGGAACGTCGTGCTCGGCAAAAAATTCGGTTCGCCCGTGATCACGAAGGACGGCGTGACGGTGGCGAAAGAGATCGAACTCAAAGACAACTACGAGAACATGGGCGCGCAGATGGTGCGCGAGGTGGCGACGCGCACGAACGACACGGCGGGCGACGGCACGACCACCGCGACCGTTTTGGCGCAGGCCATCTTCCGCGAGGGCGTCAGGAACGTGGCGGCGGGCGCGAACCCGATGGCGTTGCAGCGCGGCATCCAGCGCGCGACGGAAGAGGCGGTCGCTGATTTGGAAGAACAATCGAAGAAGGTCAAGAGCAAAAAAGACCTCGCCAACGTCGCGAGCGTGTCGGCCAACAACGACCGCGAGATCGGCGAGTTGATCTCGGAGGCGATGGAGCGCGTCGGACGCGACGGCGTCGTCACGGTCGAAGAATCGCGCACGCTCGAAACCGAGTTGGACATCGTCGAGGGAATGCAGTTTGATCGCGGGTATCTCTCGCCCTACTTCGCCACGAACCCCGACCGCATGGAGGCGGTTCTGGAAGAGCCTCTGATTCTGATCCACGAGAAAAAGATCGCGGCGATGCGCGAACTGCTCCCCGTTCTGGAACAGGCGGCGAGCCAGGGTCGCGCGCTCCTGATCATCTCCGAAGACGTGGAAGGCGACGCGCTGCCCACGCTCGTCGTCAACCGCCTGCGCGGCACGATCAAAGTCTGCGCCGTCAAAGCGCCCGCTTTCGGCGACCGGCGCAAGGCCATCCTCGAAGACATCGCGACCTTGACGGGCGCGCGCGTCATCACGGAAGACCTCGGCGTGAAGCTTGAGAACGTCATGATGGACGACCTCGGCACGGCCAAGCGCGTCATCGTGGACAAAGACAACACGACGATTGTGGAGGGCGCGGGCAAGTCGAGAGACATACAGGCGCGCGTGGCAACCATCCGTCGGCAGATCGAAGAGACGACTTCGGACTACGACCGCGAGAAGTTGCAGGAGCGGCTGGCGAAACTTGCGGGCGGCGTGGCGGTGATTCGCGTCGGCGCTTCGACCGAGACGGAGATGAAAGAGAAGAAGATGCGCGTTGACGACGCCGTGAATGCGACGCGCGCGGCGGCGCAGGAAGGCATCGTGCCGGGCGGCGGCATCGCGCTCCTGCGCGCGTCGCGTGCGCTCGACAAGTTGGAACTCAGGGACGAAGACGAGCAGACGGGCGTGCGCATCCTGCGTCGCGCGCTCGAAGAACCTGTGCGGCGCATCGCGGAGAACGCGGGCGTTGACGGCGCGATTGTCATAGGCCGCGTCGAAGAGTCGAAGGGCGCGCAGGGTTACAACGCGGCGAACGGAAAATATGAAGACTTGGTCGCCGCCGGAATCATCGATCCGACTAAAGTGGTGCGCACGGCGCTGCAAAACGCCTCGTCGGTCGCCGCGCTGCTGTTGACGACGGGGGCGGCCATCACGGACGCGCCCGAATCGAAGAAGTCGGCCACCCCGCCCATGGGCGGCGGGGAAGATTACGGCGACTACTAAAAAGCCTGGGCGGGTTTCAATCAGTCGGGGTTAGGAACACCCGGCGGAAATTGAATTTGAATTACGAAATTCGAGGGGTCAATCGGCTCCTCGAATTCTTCGTAATAAAAATAATCGGCCAGCGCGAGACTCGTCCCTACTCCGACTCCTGACTGCGACTGCATGAAAGTCACGGGTCGGCTATGGCTCCCGTCGCTGCCGTCGAGCGGGCTGTACCAAGTCCACAGGTAGGTTGAATCGGGATAATTATTCCCGGATGGCGGAAAAAGCACAGACAGAATCATGACAGTGGCGTTGGGGCACAGCACCGGATTGTCTGTCACAGTCGCCTGAATTGATCCATCAACACCCGGTGTGGATACCCAATTCGGGCCTTCCTGCGGGAAGTCAAATCCGCCGTTGATAGCGCCGCTTGTTATTTCACTACCCTGATAGTTTATTAAAAAGCTGCTTGCGCTAAAGGGCGTCGTCGGCGTGAATCCCTCTGGAGGCGGCCCCGTCAAGAGCGCTATTTGTGACGTAAACGAGTTGCCGGGATTGTAGTTATACATCATCAGGGAGTTTTGCGAGCGGTCGGACGTGATCTGGTACTCGTCATCGGGTTTCCACACATACAGTATCCGCGTCGGCAGCGGGTTAAAGGCTTCATTGACGGGAGTCATCAGTGCCGTCATGCCGAAGTTATCGTTCCAGGTGAACAGGTTAAAATTACCCTGGCCGGGGGTGAAACCCTGAATTTGGGGATCAACCCATGACGACGGCAGGGTTGTGTTTTGGAGAGGGTTAAAGACCGGGAAGTAAGTGAACGAAAACATCTGGAGCAGGGCGAGTTGATTCGGGTCGCCCATCGAAGGGGACGGCGGCCCCTGACCGAACATCAGGCGCACGGGCAAATTGCTTTCGTTATCAAACCACATCCACGTCGCGGGGGCGGGTTGTGTGTTGCCCACAGGCATTTTCCACCAGTTGACCACTTGCGCGTTCATCCAGTTGAGCGGTGACGTTCCCGCGCAGGAAGCGTTCTGCAACCAATTCGTGCCGGGCAAAGCCCAGCCCATGTCAACCTCGGTCTGCGGCGGAGTGCCGTCGGTTGATACGAACGTTCCGCCCGCGTCGATGAGATACCACCACTGTCTGCCCGAGCTTCCGGCGAGCTGCGCGGAAAGAAACTCTCCCTCCTGATAATTAATGTAAGCGACGCACAGCTCGAAGAACGGACTATCTTTGTCGGCCTGCGTGCTGTTTGACTGAATCGGGCTAAACGGGTGCAGCAGGGCAACACATTCCCACGCTGACGGTAAGCCGGGGGCACTGCCCGTAAAAGGCTGCAATGTCGGGTAATCGGACGCTGAAACCGGATCGAGATTATTCACTCCATTGGTCATTTTTTCTCCTCATTTGGCTGGCGCCGGGTGGAAAGGTACTTCTGTGGTCAGGCGGGGGCGTGAGGCCTGTCCGAATGACTCGTCTACGGTGCGTTATAAACGCCCGCACCCTATCACAGTCCGACCTTGGAGCAAAGCTATTTATATTCCGCGCGCGGCCCGGCGTTTTCCCGTGCGCGTGAGAGTTTCGGCAAACATTGGCTAGAAAATTGCATTCGCAAGTGTGCTATGCTCGTGGCGTCCCGAAACACAACGGGACGCGGGCGCGAGGCATCTAAAAGTAGCCGCTCGAACGCAGAGTAAACGGCAACGAAACTCTCTCGTGAAGAACCGAAATGGAGCGCCGAGCGTAAATAGATTCGGGCGGGAATTGGTGACGGTCAAACTCGCGGCGCGTGCGCCGCAACTAGCAAGATTGAAGGAACACAATGGCTGATCTCGGAACATACAAAGATCGCTTCGCGGAGAGCGGGCAGCGCATTTTTGAATTTGCGATGCAGGAGTCGAAGCGTCGTGACCAAAATTACATCGCGGTCGAACACATTCTCCATGCTTTCATCACGGAGGAGGCCGAACTGTTCAACTCGGCCATGCGCGACCTCTCGCTCGACCCGTTTCATATCAAAATGCAGATCGAGCGACGGCTGGAAAACAACCGTTTCCAGAACGTCAACAAGGGCGTCCGCATTGCGCCCGAAACGATTGACCTCTTCAAGCGGGCGATGGAGCGTTCGCGTGCGCAGGGGCGCAAGACCATCGAATCCACAGACCTCTTCATGGCGCTCTCGCAGGACGGCGGGCTCCTGAGCGGCGTGCTTCGCACGCTCGGCGCGGATTCCGAAGCGCTCGCGGAAAACGTCCGCGCGCGCGTCCGGCTGCGCGAGCAGGACGAAGAACAATATCGCAAGAAATTCGAACTGCCGCCGTACCTCAAACACTTCGGCACTTCGATGAACCGCCTCGCGCGCATGGACAAGATTCCGCCGACCATCGGGCGCGAACGCGAAATTCAACAGATGGTGGAAATTCTCTGCCACCGCGAGCGCGCGAATTCGCCGATGCTCGTGGGCGAACCGGGCGTCGGCAAAACGGCGGTCGTCGAAGGACTCGCGCGCCTCATCGAACTCGAACCGGAGAAAGTGCCTGCGCGTCTCAGAAACGCGCATGTCGTCCAACTCCAGATGGGCGGACTCGTCGCGGGCACGATGCTGCGCGGCATGTTCGAGGAACGCATCAAGGGCATCATTGACGAAGTCAAAGAACGCCCCGACCTGATCCTGTTCATAGACGAGGCGCACACCATCATCGGCGCGGGCGCGGCGCTCGGCACGTCGAGTGATGCGGCCAACATGTTCAAGGCGTCGCTCGCGCGCGGCGACCTGCGCATCATCGGCGCGACGACCATCACCGAGTACAAGGAATACATCGGCGAAGACGAGGCGCTCGCGCGTCGTTTCCGCATGGTCAAGGTTGACGAGCCGACGATCTCGGAGACGCGCGAAATTTTGTTGTGCTTGCTCCCGCGACTCGAACGTAATTACTCGGTGACGATCTCGGACGATGCCATCAACATGGCTCTGGAGATGGCTCCGAAGTACATACGCAATTTGCACCTGCCCGACAAGGCCATCGGCTGGCTCGACACGGCTTCCGTGAAAGTCGAGATCAACGAGCCGGAGGCGCTCGTCGTCAAGCCGGAGCACATCATCGAAGTCATCTCGCAGGAGTCGCACATTCCGCTCGACATGATCTCGCGCGACACGACCGACCGCTTCCAGCAGATGGAGCTCGAAGTCGGCCAGCGCGTGATCGGGCAGAAAGAGGCGGTCAAGTCCGTCGCGCAACGCCTGCGCCTGAACAAGGGGCCGCTCAAGGATTCGCATTACAAGCCCGACGGCGTGCTGCTCTTCTTAGGCCCGACGGGCGTGGGCAAGACGGAGCTTGCGAAGGCCGTCGCCGAGTTCATGTTCGGCGACGAAGAGAAGATGGTGCGCATAGACATGTCGGAGTACGGCGACGGCACGGTCGGCGTCGAGAAACTGATCGGCATGCCGCGCGGCATCGTCGGCTCG
>DASQDV010000158.1:0-9604 GCA_035633995.1 Pyrinomonadaceae bacterium
AAGCCGACCGCCGCGCGCGTCTCGGCGCGGCTGCCGACCAACCGCACCGCATCAAGTACAGGCAGTTGACGCGCGGGTAGAGCGGCATCCGAAACTCATCGTGCGAAGGGCGAAGAAAAAGGGCGGGCGCGTAATCAAAGCGGGGTGCTGCGGTTTTCGCATGTCGAAAAGAGAGTACGCGGCGCGTTTTCCCGTCGTCGAAGTGCAGCAGACCTTCTACCAGCCGCCGCAGGTGAAGACGCTTGAGCGCTGGCGCGCCGAAGCACCTCCCGATTTTGAATTCACGCTCAAGGCGTGGCAACTCATCACGCACGAAGCGCGCAGCCCCACCTACCGGCGCTTGAAAAGGGAATTGAACGAGACGGAGCGCGCCGAGTCGGGGTCGTTTCGCCCGACGGCGATTGTGCAGGAGGCGTGGGAGGTCACGCTCGCGTGCGCCGAAGCTCTCAGAGCCGAGCGCGTGCTGTTTCAATGCCCGTCCAGTTTCACGCCGACGCGCGAGCATGTCGGCGACCTGCGTGCGTTCTTCAAGCGCATCGAGCGACCGCGAAACCTCTCCTTCCTGTGGGAGCCGCGCGGGAGTTGGCCTGCGGAGTTGATCGCCGAACTGTGCGGCGAACTCGATCTCACGCACGTCGTTGACCCGTTCGCCGCGCGCACCTTGACGCCGGAGCGATGTTATTATCGCCTGCACGGGCGCACCGGTTGGCGCTACCAGTATGAAGAGGACGAACTCGCGGAACTCATCACGATGTTGCCGCCCGCAGGCGTCTCGTATGTGCTGTTCAACAACGTGCGGATGCTCGAAGATGCGGCGCGCTTTCAGGAGTTGGCGCGCGAGCGTGAGGAAGATAATTAGCGGGATAAACATGGCGGCGCGACGAAAAGCGGCTTGAAGTTTTTCAGCGGGAACAGGAGCGTCCGAAATGGCGAAGGGCGAGTACGACTGTTTGAACTGCGTCGGCATCTGTTGCTCGGTTTACGATCAAGTGCCGGTTACGCGCCGCGACATCCTGCGACTGGCGCGCCATTTTCTTTTGAGCGAAGAAGGAACGCTGCGCCGTTTTACGAAGATGTCTTCGGGCGGGCGCGTGCTCAGGCGCAAGCGCGACCCTCTGCTCGGCCAGACCTGCATGTTCCACGATCTGCAAAAGCGCGTCTGCGGATTTTACGAGGCGCGCCCACAGGTCTGCCGCGAGTGGCCTGTGTACGGCGACGGCGGGTGCGTCTATTACGATCTCTTGCAATTTGAAAGAAGGCAGCAGGCGGACGAGACGATTGTGCCGCTCATACAGATCAGGCCGCTGCGAGACGTGTTGAGAAATAATCGAAGGGTGAAGGATTAACAGGGAAGATGGATGTCGAATTGAAAGGCAAGATTGCGCTCGTGACAGGAGCGAGTTCGGGCATCGGGCGTGCGACGGCGTTGAAGTTCGCGTCGTCGGGTGCGCGGGTCGCGCTCGTCGGGCGCGACGCGGCGGCGTTGGAGTCGGTCGCCGCCGAGATTGCGCGACCCGGCGGGGAAGCCTTCTCGGTCGCCGCCGACGTGACGAACGAAGCGGATGCGGAGCGAGCAGTGGGCGAGACTGTCGAGCGTTTCGGCGGCCTCGACGTGCTCGTCAACGCGGCGGGCGGGCTGGTCAGCGGGACGCTGCAACAGACGACGCTCGCGGCGTGGGATGCAATGATGAACGTGAACGTGCGCGCAGTCTTTCACCTGATGCAACTGGCGATTCCGCATCTTGAGCGGCGCGCAGGGAACATCGTCAACGTGTCGAGCGTGACGGGCTTGCGCGCGTTTCCCGGCGTTCTGGCTTACTGCGTGTCGAAGGCGGGAGTGGATCAACTGACGCGCTGCGCCGCTCTGGAGTTGGCGGCCAAAGGCATCAGGGTCAACGCGGTCAACCCCGGCGTCGTGCGCACACAGGTGCACCGGCGCAGCGGCATGAGCGAAGAGGCTTACGCAGCTTTCCTCGAACACTCGCGCACGACACACCCGCTGGGGCGCGTCGGCGAGGCGGAGGAAGTGGCCGAGTTGATTCTATTTCTGGCATCGGAGCGCGCCGCGTGGATCACGGGCGCAACTTATTCGATTGACGGTGGGCGGGCGCAGACGTGTGCGCGTTGAGCCGCGTGCCCGGTACTCGATAGGCGCGACTCGTGCGTGTGAGCTACCCGGCTAGTTCCGGCTCGCGCCCTGCGTCTGACGATTTGAATTTCTGGGCGACTGGTTTTTTTTGTCCGAAGACGAATTAGAGTTTGAGTTGGAGTTTGCGTTCGAGTTTGAAGTGGAGGAGCCGCTTCTTTGCGTCCGTTCCAGCTTGCGCTTCTCCTCTTCGATGCGCGCCTTCTGCCTGCTCGCGTCGGCCTTCGCGCGCTCAAGCGCTTCCTGCGCGCGATAGTCGTCGGGGTCGAGTTCGATTGACTTCTTGAACGCGCCGACGGCGTCCGTATAGCGCGCGAGTTTGTTGTAAGCGAGGCCGATGTCGTAATAGGTGGCGCTGTCCGGTTCTTTGAGCCGCACGCCGCGCCGGTAAGCCTCGATGGATTTCTGGTAGTCGCCGACGCGGCTGTAAGCCTCGCCCAGATTCAGTTGAGCCTCAGCATTCTTGGAATCTTTGTCGAGCAATTTTTCATAGACTTTGATGGCCTGCTCGTAAGCCTTCTCCGCATCATCACGCCTGCCAAGCGCCCTGTAGGTCAAACCGAGTTTCATATAGCCCGCCGCGTAATTGGGGTCGAGGACGGTGGCCTGCCTGAACGCCTCGGCTGCCTGCTCGTCGCGGTTCTGCTTATAAAGCTCCACGCCCAGAGCGTAGTACCCTTCCGCGTCCTGCGAGGCGGGCTGCGGAATATCTACTGCGGGAGAAGCGTTCTCGGAAGAGGCAGCGACGGGGGCGGCGGGGGCGGTATCGTTCGTGGCGTTCGCGTTCGTGGCCGCCGCGCCGTTCGCGTTTGTCGCTGCGCTGTTTTGTTTCGAGCAACCGAACTGCGCGGGGGCGAGCGATAATACAAGTATGGCGAAGATTGGTTTTTTCATGGCCGAGACCTGCGGCGTTTGTTGTTTGGGAGCCGGGGGATTATCTATGCTAAATCGCGTCGCGAGTCAATAGTCGAGCGGCGGAGGAAGCGTGCGGACGGTTTCGCGCGCGTCGCCCGCGTCCAGACGGGAAAAGGGCGGAGCGCGCACCGTTGTGCGACTCCGCCCGGCAGTTAGTGTGAAAATTAGTTCCGCCGTTCGCCTTGCTTCACGGGTGAACAGTTAACGCGCTCCCCGTGACAGATGTACGACGTGCGAAGGGCAGGAATTCTAATTCTCAAAATATTTGGAGTCTGTACGAAAACGTACTGGAATCGCGCACCAACGCAGCCGCGACGTGTGATCAAACGCTCCGTCTAAAAGGAGAAAGAGGCGTCAGACTCCCCCAAGCCTGCCGCCTCTTTGTGTCCGTCCAGTTGCCGTAAAAGGATGAGAGGAATATACGCGCGCTTCTCGGCGCTTTGGTTGCAAAGTCATTGCGGTTGGATTACATAACGGATAAGGCGAAAATATTTCTTCGGCGCGCCTATTTCGCCTGTTTCAACTTCTCGTCGAGCATCTGTGCGAGTTGCGGATTCATCCCCTTGAGCGTGTTGTATTCGGCGGTCGCAGCTTCACGGTTGCCTTTTTCCAGATACAGAACCGCGAGGCGCAGGTGCGCTTCCGCGTCGTCGGGCTTGAGTTTGACGGCCTCCTTGTAGGCGTTAATCGCCTCGTCGAACTGCTTGAGGCGGCTGTGCGAGTTGCCGAGGTTGAAGAAACCGTCCGAGTCTTTCGGGTTGTGGCGCGTGGCCTGCTGGAAGGCTTTCACGGCTTCCGGCGTCTGGTTCAACTTGGTGTAGAGATTGCCCAGACTGAAATAGGCTTCGGCGTGGTCGGGTTTGAGGCTGACGGCTTTCTGGTAGGGGGCGACGGCCTCCTTCGTGCGCTCCTGCTCGCTGTATGCGTTGCCCATCTCGTGGTACGCGTTCGCGTTCTTGGGATTTAATTTTAGAGACTCGTTGAAGGCCGCGAACGCTTCGTCGTAACGTTTCAGGCGCAGGTAACACTGGCCGAGTTCGTAATGCGCGGCGGCGTCCTTCGGGTCGAGGCGGATGGCCTGCTGGTATTGCTCTATGGCTTCGCCGTATTTTCCGGCGGTGAAATAGGTGTTGGCGAGATTGTAATAATTGGCAGGCTCCTTCGGATTCTGGCGTATAGATTCCTGATCTTGTTTGACCATCTCCTGGAGCGCCGCCTCGAAGTTCGGGGTGGGCGAAGGGTTCGAGGATACATCGTTGCTCTTGGTGGCGACGACTTCGGGGTTAGATTTTTTGCAGGCCAGAGAGGGTAGCAGCAATGTCGTTAAGAGGGCTGAAAACATGACGTATCTTTTCATCTTGGTCGCTCGCGGTAAATTGAAAGTTGATAATTCGACGGGCATGGTTGTTTAGATTAACAACGAAACTTTTTCCGCGCAAACGCGGCGAAAAATAGTGTGGGGAATTGTTTGCGCTGTGAAAGCGCAGGCGCGAAGCGCGGTGGCCTCTGGCTCAACCGGCGTTCCGGGTTTCGGGGCTGTATAAATAGCGAAAGGCCGATTGCGCCCTCGCAACGCAATCGGCCAAACGTTCTCACACCATTCCGTTTTTGGGGGAAAGATGCGATACGGCTGCGGACTCTAGCACCAAAATTCGCGTTTGACAAGACGGCGCGGGCGAAAATTGAACGAAACGCGAACGCTTCATTTATGCGTCGCTCAAACCACGCTCACGCCGCGTTCGAGGTGTTGTTTGACGCAGTCGTCCAACTCATGCACCAGATGCCGTTTATCCACGTAGCCGTCAATATAGGGCGCAGGCGTCTGGCGGCAATCGCCGGGAAAATCTTCGGACGTGATGAGAATAATGGGCACGTCTTCATAGCCGGGAATTTCGCGCAAAACTTTGGAAGCGTCCAGACCATTGAGGCGGCTCATGCGGTAGTCCATGACGACGAGATCGAGCGTGTTGTCGCGTGCGATTTCCAAAGCTCGCTCGCCGGAGTCGGCTTCGAACAGGCGGTAAGAGTTTTTCTTGAGAATGTCTTTGGCGAGGCGACGCCAGATGTCTGAGTCGTCTACAATCAAAATGTTCGGCATTGGGGGAATCCTTTTGCGCTCGGGGTCAGAGCAAAATCTATTTAGTGTCTTAAGCCATATCCGATTTTAAGTCAACCGCTTTGACAGGAGAATCGAGCCGACTTTGCAGATCACATTCTTAGGGACGAGTTCGGGCGTGCCGACGCGCGCGCGCAACGTTTCGGGCGTCGCGCTTCGCCTGCCGCAGCGCGCCGAAGTCTGGCTGTTCGATTGCGGCGAAGCCACGCAGCACCAACTGCAACGCACGCCGCTGCGCATCAGCCAGATCAGCCGCATCTTCATCACGCACCTGCACGGCGATCACCTCTTCGGCCTGATGGGACTCCTTGCCACCTGCGGGCTGGCCGGGCAGGGACAGGAGATAAATATCTACGGCCCCGACGGACTCGAACGCTACGTGCGCGCGTGCGCCGAACTTTCGCGCACGACGCTCTCCGACTCGCTGAAAATCCACACCGTCGAACCCGGCCTCATACACACGGACGACGAGTACAGCGTCGTCTGCCAGCCGCTCAAACACCGCATCACGTCCTTCGGCTATCGCGTCACGGAGCGCGACCGGCCGGGAAAATTCGATGTCGAAGGCGCACGCGCGCTCGGCATCCCGTCCGGCCCCCTCTACGGTCGCCTCAAGAACGGCGAGAGCGTGGAACTGGCCGACGGGCGCGTCATTGATGGGCGGGAGTTGAACGCCGCGCCCGTCGCGGGTCGTTCAATCGCCTACTGCACCGACACGATGTCTTGCCGCAGTGCCGTCTCGCTGGCGGAGCGCGCCGACGCCCTGATCCACGAAGCGACCTTCGCAGACGAGGATGAACATCTCGCCGTGCAAAGCATGCATTCGACCGCGACGGTGGCCGCGCGCGTGGCGAGCGAAGCGCAGGCACACCAACTGCTGTTAACTCATTTCAGCCCACGCTACACGCAGGACAGCCAGACCACTCTGGATGAACTGCTCGCGCAAGCACGCGCCGTCTTTCCCCGCACAGACCTGGCGCGCGACCTTTTGACCTATGAAGTTCCGCGCCGCGTCGGGGACCCGGATTAAGCAACGGGGATTGGTGCGGCGAAGCGATTGAAAAAAAGCAAGGGGAGGTTTAGATTGTGTCCGTTCGTACCGTCTGCCAGCACGACCGCGTTTGAATGCCCGATCCCAAGGAGTGAGAAAAGCCATGTCGCGCAATTCGCCACCGCGAAACGACAGATTTGAAGATTATGTGCCGGTTGCCGAGCGGCTCGAAAGATTTTACGAGCGTTTCCCCGACGGGCGCATCATCACACACATCATCGAGCACAACTCCGAGACAGGCTTCGTGTTAATGCGCGCGGAGGTTTATCGCAACGCGGACGACGCGCAGCCCGCCGCCACCGGACACGCCTTCGAGGTCAGGGGCGAATCTTACGTGAATAAAACTTCATACGTGGAGAACTGCGAAACCGGAGCATGCGGGCGCGCTCTGGCGTTGCTCGGCTTCGAGGTGAAGCGCGGCATTGCGAGTCGTGAGGAACTGGAAAAGACCGCGCGCATGTCGCCCGATAAGACGACGCGCGCGGCGGGTGTCGTGTCTTCCGCCGCCGCAGCTCCGCCGCCGAGCGCCGACGCACGGCAGGACGAGGGTGCGAACCTCGACGCGGAAATTCTGCAAAGCGCGGGCGCGCTCGGCTACGATGCGACGAAAGTGCGCAAGTGGATCGATCAGAAGTTTAAGGTGACGGGCGGCCTCGACGCTTTGAGCGAGGAAAATAAGCGCGAGGTGTTGAGAGTGTTCCGCGAGAAGGCTCCGCCGGCAGGGGCGAAGGCGACGAACAGATAGGCCGACCTTGACGGCTGACTTTGAAGTCGTGACGCGAACCGCGCGCCCCGGTCTCAATTGATGATGTCGCCGTTTTATTCGTGCAAAAGTCGAAGTTATTGCGAACTGAAAAGCCAAGAGCCTGACGGGACATGTCAGGCTCTCGGCGTATGCGTGTCAATGTTGTGGGGTGTAGAGAGGTAAAATCTAACAATCTCCCGCCTTCGAGCAATAGGCATATTCGTTGGATTCAGGACGCGCGCGGCATCCGTTGCGGCATTGGAGGCGGGGGAAAGTGTCGGCGGTTCCATGAGCCGCGTCGCAACTGTCCATACACTTTTTAAGTGATGCTCGCGCCTGTTCGAGACAGGTTTTACATTTTTCGCTCTGCGCGCGTGCGCCCGCCGTGCCCGAATCTGTGAGCGGAGACGCGACGACGAGCAAAAGCATCGTGAGAATCATAAACGGGTACAGTAATTTACGTTTCATGTGAGTACTCCTTAAAAGGCGTGCGAAGGTTCGGAGAAGGTGCAGGGACAAGTAAGGCGAACAGCGACCGACAAATTTTAATGGTAAAGCGGAATAAGTCAAGCGAATATGGACGAGACGGCCAACCTGATTGAAGCTCACGGCGCGCCATCGGTCTGCGGCTCCCAGCCTTCGGCGATGGCTGTGGCGAGGGCGAGTTCGGCGATGGTGAGGGGGCGTTCGGGGTCGGGGTTGTCGCCGTGTCCTTCGCGCGCGGCGAGCGGCGGGATGGGTAGATAGTCGAGTCCGAGCAGGCCGCTTGTCGGCAGTTCTCCGGCGTCGAGCGGTCGCGGCTGCGGCACGCGGCTCGTCATCTCAAGCGCGAAATATTCGTAGCCGCTCTCTTTCCAGTGGCGCAGGATGTGCCACGCGTTATCGAAGCCTTCGACGATCATCTAATCTCCTCCGAACAGACGCGAATCGAATCGCTTTCACTTAATCGAGCGAGGGGAGCGCGTCGCTCTCCTCCACGCCGGACGCATCTCCAACGCCGTCTTCGTCGCTCACCACAACTTCTTGCAGGCGCGCGAGCAGCCATTCGCGAAAAACGTCCGCTTCTGCGCCTTTGCCCGTCCAGCGTGCGCGGTTGTACATCGTCAGCGCCATCACGGTGGCGTGATGCTGACCGGCGCGGTCGCCCGCAAACTCGAACTGGTGATAGAGCCTGTCTATCAATTCCATGCTCGCGCGCGCCGTCTCTTCGTCTTTGAAGCCGAGTTTGCCCGCGAAGAATTTCGAGTAGACGTTCATCGAATGCGAGGTGGAAGTGTAGAGGTCGAAGTAGCCGGGCTTGAGTCCGGCCTCTTGCAGGATCGAACCGACGTAAGAGGGGCGCGAACCCGTGATCATCGCGAGGTCTTCGACTTCGCCAATGCCCGACATGAACAGCGCGAGGATTTGATCCTTCTTGTTGACGCGCCGCGCGCCGCGCCGCCCTTCGTCGCTGCGCCCGCCCTCTTTCACACGACCTTCTTTCGTCGCCATCGCAAAAACCTCCACTGATCGAATGAACTTTTCCGCGCTCTGAACGTCCGAATCATCCGGCGGGAAGTGGCCGGGCGGCGGCGAGACATCCGCCCATTTCTCGCACAGGTTTTGCCGTTAAAGTTGCGCTCAAATTACTACAGTCGTTTGTCGCTTCACAAGCCTTTTTCGCGTCGTGCGGGCTTTCGCCGCGTGGGGATGATTGTTAAACTGAGCGCACGGCAAATTAATCTTCAAGAGCGTGCGAGGGGCGGACGACCGTTGGGGTTGGCGGCGCACAATTCGGGGGCGAGACTTGATGACGAACTCAGAAACGACGGCGCTTGTCATTCACGGCCACTTCTACCAACCGCCACGCGAGAATCCCTGGACTGACGACATCGAACACCAGCCGAGCGCGCACCCTTTCCCCAACTGGAACGAAAGAATTTATCACGAGTGTTATCGCCCGAACGCTTACGCGCGCATCGTTGACAACTACGGGCGCGTCGAGCGCATCGTCAACAACTACTCGTTGATCAATTTCAATTTCGGCGCGACGCTGCTGGCGTGGCTCGAACGTTTCCACCCGCAAACCTACGCGCGCATACTCGAAGCCGACCGCGTGAGCGTGCGCTTTCGAGGCGGGCACGGCAATGCCATCGCGCAAGGCTATCACCACGCGATCCTTCCACTCTGCAACGAGCCCGACCGGCGCACGGAGATTCGCTGGGGCATTGCAGACTTCCGCCGACGCTTCGGGCGCGACCCCGAATCGCTCTGGCTGCCCGAGACGGCCTGCAACGATGCCACGCTCGGCGCGCTCATAGACGAAGGCTTGAAATACGTTATCCTCTCGCCGTTTCAGGCCGAACGCGTGCGCCCCATAAACAGCGAGACGTGGCTCTCCGTCATAGACGGGCAACTCGATACGACCGTCCCTTACCGCTACCTGCACCGCGACGGGTCTGGGCGCTCGCTCGCAGTCTTCTTCTACAACGGCGGGCTTGCCAAGGCCATCGCCTTCGACGGCGCGCTCACCTCTTCGCACATGCTCCTCGACCGTTTCGAGCGAAGCGCGCCTGCGACGAACGGCGGGCGCGTCGTGCACGTCGCAACCGACGGCGAATCCTACGGGCATCATTTCAAATTCGGTGATCG
>DASQDV010000159.1:0-3501 GCA_035633995.1 Pyrinomonadaceae bacterium
ATTGTAGTTGATCCGTAAACGGCGGCTGCCCCGTCAGCATTTCATAGACGATCACGCCGACGCTGTAGAGATCGCTGGCGGGGCCGACGGGCTGCCCCAAGCATTGTTCGGGCGACATGTAGCGCGGCGTGCCGATGATCAGGCCGGACTCTGTGGTCGCGTGCGTCTTGGTCACGTCTGCCGAAGCGGTGAGCACTTTGGCGATGCCGAAGTCGAGCACGGAGACGCCGCGCTCGTTGAGCATGATGTTGGAAGGCTTGAGGTCGCGGTGGACGATGCCGAGCGCGTGCGCCTCTGCCAGCACGTCGCAGATTTCGCACGCGATGCGCACGGCGCGCTCCGCCGAAAAGCGCCCTTCGCGCGCGAGCGCGTCGGCGAGCGTCGCGCCTTCGACGTGTTCCATCACGATGAAGGGGCGACCGTCGGGCAAACTCCCGGCGTCGAAGATCATCGCGGCGCGCTTGTGGCGGAGTCGCGCCATCGTGCGCGCCTCGCGCATGAAGCGTTCGGCCACTTCGGGGTCGGCGGCAAACTCCGCTTTGAGTACTTTGATGGCGACGGGGCGTTCGAGTCCGAGATGCGTGGCGAGATAGACGGTGCCCATCCCGCCCCGGCCGATCTCACACTCGATCCGGAAACGGTTAGCGATGACACGGGGGATGTCCATGATAAAACCCTCTTTTTGGGGACAAAGGGTCGCTGTCTTGGCCGTTTACTTCTGAACGAGACGAGGGGGAAGTAGCGCGGTCGAGCGGCGAGAGGAGACTATTTAGTTAATCCTTCTAACGGGCAACGGGGAAAGTTGTCGTTGCTTGAAACGGCGGCTGCCGGACAATTACGGAGTGTAGCACCAAGCGAGGCGAAAGGTAAAAGCAAATTTGAGCGCGCGAGGCGGAAATTTTTCGCCTCCAAAATTTTGGAAAAATTTCGTTTTCCGGCGAGTGCAATATTGACCGCGCGCCCGTCGTAGTTGCTAGCGCAACGCGATCTCTGCGAGCCAGTGGGCGAACAACACGGCGACGAGCAGGCTCCCGTAGACGGATGCGCCGATGCGTATGCGGCGGTGAACTGCTCCGGCGGCTAACCCGGCGTGCCCTTGCCGGTAGAACATTAAAAAAATCAACGAGAGACTGAACAGCACGAGTCCCAAAACGAGCAGCAGCCCGGCAGGGTTTACTTGCGCGGCCTCTCCGAATTGACCATGCAAAGAGAGCAGGACGCTGCGCGTCATGCCGCAGGTCGGGCACGGGAAGCCCAGGCGTTGTTTGAACCAGCAATCCCAGTGCAACTCGCGCCCGAAGAGATAGGCGCGCTCCGGTGTGGCCGAAGCGACGAAGCGCACGACGGCGAGTTGCGAGAGCAGCAGCGCGCCGACGAGTCCCGGCGCGCTGCCTGCCCTGTTCGCCCACTTCGTTAAAGCGTTGCTCATCGGTCTGCTCAGGCGTTCTTGATCACGAACGTGCCTGCGGCCTTATCGTGGAGCGTCTGTTTCTTTTCGTCCCAGAGCGGCCAGAGCACGTCCGCGAGGACGAGGAAGAAGGCGAGGACGGGGACGAAGCTCATGCCGACCTGCACGAGCAGGCGTATGATGAGCGTGCCGAGCGGCGGGATGTTGCCCGTCGCGTCAACCACCTTCAACTTCATCACGCCCTGCCCGATGGACGCGCCGCGCTTGCTCACGAGATAAATCTTGTTGAAGATGCCCAGCCCGAAGACGGAGATGAAAGTGACGAGCATCCCCATGCAGAAGATGCCGCCCGGCAGCGGGTTGTCGTCGCCGCCGACCCCGGCGGTGGCGGCGGCCATCGCGCCGAAGATAAAGACGAGGACGACCATCACGGCGACGTTCAGCGCGCCGTCAATGAGGGCTGCAAACACGCGGTCGATCCACTCGGCGTAGGGCATCTGTTGGCCGTAGAGGCCGGGCACGCCCGCCGTCTGCGCGTACATCGAGCCGGGCTGCGGCGCGGCGTAAACGGGGGGCGTCGAGGGATTGGGGGCGTAACTGCGCGAAGGCGTCGAGTTCGGCGCGGAAGACGAGCCTCCCGGCGTGGGCTGTCCCTGTAGTTCGTCAGTCCCGACGCGCCATGAACCGGGCGCGGGCGCAAGCGTCGCGCCGCAACTGACGCAAAATTTTGTGCCTTCGACGTTGTTCGTACCGCAAGAGGCGCAGGTTGCCATTGTTTTCTCCTTAGGGGTGTTGAAATGTTCTGATTTGGTGTTCGGTTAAATATTCGGAATCCAGAAAGTTTGCCCGCAGTCTTCGACGCGCTTGAGTCCGAGCGCGCGCAACTCTTTCTCATGAACGCCGAGAAAAGTAAAGTGCGGCAGATCGTAGAGCACGGTCTGAAACCAGTTGTGCCGCCCCAGAATTTCGCGCACGCGCGCTTCGCGAAACTCCGCCGCGTCGAAGGCCAGCATCGAGAGATGTTGCGACGCGCCCGGCGCGGCCACCGAAGACAGGATCGTCCGCGATAAATCTTTGCTGAAAAAGTTGCCGCGCTCCTCCTCCGCCAGCACCGCCGCGATCTGCTCTTTCGAAGAGAGCGCGCGCAGGCGTTCCGCCTCGTCCGGCGCGAGCGTGTCGAGCGCAACCCAGTGCGCGAGCGCGGGCGTGACGCGCGACGCCCAGAGCCTGAGCGTGTCGGCGTAGCTGCGCCGCGCCGCCTCTTCGCCGCCGCGCGGCGTGATCTCGAAGCCTGCGGCGCGCGCCTCTTCGCGCGCCGCGAGCAGCGCAGAGAGCGCCGCCCTCTGTAACTCTACGCGCGCGTCTCCCATCACAGCCGCAGCCGGTTCGACTCCCGCCTGAAATCGCGCGCACTCCTCTTCACTGCGAAACATGCAGCGCGGCGGCACGCGCACGCTCTCTGCCGCGACGAACATCGCGCCGTACTCTGCGAGCAGGCGACGCTCGACCGCATCGCTCGCATCGCACACCTCTTCGGGACGCACGCCGCGACGCTTGAGCGCGCTCTCAAGCGCAATGTAAAAAGGCGACGCTGTGAAATCGTCGGCTTCGGCGCGGGCGTTGCTGCTGCTGCTGTTGTGAGCGGGTGTTTCGGCCTTCTCGCTTTTTTTGCGCATGCGCAGTAGTAGTAGTAGTCGTCGTCGCTTCTGTCGGCGTGTCTTCGAGTTCGCGCGGCTCACTTTTCGCGGCGGGCACGAGCGTGATGTATGCTACCAAGAGTCGCGTCTGAACGAAAGAAACGGCGGAGGAATTTGACGCCTGCGCGGTAAGAAACTTGATGGGGCAACTCGACCAATTTCGCGAAACGCTCGCCACCTATCGCAAGTACGGCTGGCAACTCGCGCGCGTCCTGATGCGCCCCGCGACGCTCGCGGAACTGCGCGCGGCGACCGGCGGCGAAGAATTCGAAAGCCTTCCGGCGCGTGAATCCTCGGTTGATGCCCTCTGGTTCGTGCGACCCGCAGCGGGCGGGCGCGAGTCCTGGGAACTACGCCTCGTCAACGAATCGCCCTACGCGCTCTTTGAAATGTTCG
>DASQDV010000160.1:0-5484 GCA_035633995.1 Pyrinomonadaceae bacterium
AGAGTTTGCATGCGGCGCACGAGATGCGTCAGCGCCACCACGTCGGCGGCGACGCGCTGGCACATGGGGCCGACGGTGCTGTCTATGCGCTCGCGCGTCGCGCGCGTCTCCGCGCTCTCGAACCTGCCCGCGCCCTCCGTCCTCAGCTTGTACGTTTGATCCGAACGCGCGTCCTCCACGTCGTCCGCGTCCAGGCCGGACGAGGGCAGCCAGCGCACCTTACTCACCGCGCGCGCCAGTTGCCGCCTGTCGGTCGTGAACTGCTGCAACGCGCCGCCGCTGCCGAACAGCGAAATGATGGCGACCAGATCGTTCGGCTGCACCTGCTCGTTCACGTATTTTTTGAGCGCGTCGTGGACGGCGTCCGACGTGCCGAAGGAGAGATTACCCGCGACGAGCGCCATCGTGCGGCGCACCTGTTCGGGTCGCAGGCGCACGGGCGGCGCGACGGGCGCGGGCGGCGCGTTCTTGTCTTTCGTGGCGAGCGGGCGCGCCGCGTCGCCCGCTCGCGGCACGGCGGCATCCGGTTCGAGCGGGATGAAGGAGAGGTTGGTGATCGCCTGCGGTCGCCCGTCTTCAAGCACCTCGAAGTCTTCTGCGCGCAGGTCTGTCACGACGCGCCCTTCCTTGTCCGTCACGACCGCATCCACCTGCACGAGGTTCGTCGTGATACGCACCACGTCGTCCGAAGAGTCTTGCGCTCCCGGCGAGGGCGCGCTCTGCTGTTGCTGCTGCGCGTGCAACGGCGAGAGGAGCAGGAGCGCCAGCGTGTAAGCGAGCCACGACACTTTCCACGACGCTTTACGCGACACCTTCCACGACACTTTTTTCATCATGCTCTCCGTAAGAAGTTTCGACTCTCAGCTTTCAAGTCGAGAACGGAAGAACTTCAGACCTGAAACTTGAGACCTGAGACTATTTCACGATCTCGAAGTCCACCCACTGCGTCGCCGTCTGATGCTTGCCCGAGGCGAGCAGGTCGGTGACGACGATCTGGAGGACGTATTCGCCGGGCGGGAGGTTAGAGCCTAGTTTGATGCTGCCGCCGAGTTCGATGCGCTTCGGGTCCGGGAGGGGCGACGCAAGGTTGAGCGGCGCGGCCTCGCCTTCAAACACCGGCTCGCCCTCGCGGAAGATGCGCGTCTGCGCCACGAGTTGCGGTCGTCCGCCGGCGCGGTCGAGCCGCGCGTTGTAAATGGCGTAGGCGAAGTCGAGCGTGGAGTTCAGGCGGAAGCGGCGCACGGCGGGACTCGCGAGCGAGGCCGCGCTGCCGTCGCTCGCCGGTTCGCGCGTGCTGGCCGCCGCGTAGTTGTTGTCGTTCGACTTAAGGCCGCTCACGACGAGGCCGGAGAGCGCGAGCCGGTTCTTTTTCAGGTCGGGCACTTCGATAAACTGGCTGGCCGACCCCGTGCGCTCGGTCGCCGTGTCGCGCACGGCCATGCGCAACTGGTAGGCTCCCGCCTTCTTGACGGGGACGACGAAGGAATAGACAAGGCCGTCGCGCAGAGCCTTCTGGTAAGCCTCTTCGCGCATGGTGAGCGTGCCCGTCTGGTCGCGGCTGTCAACGACGCGCCCGTTGTCCGTGTAGGTGACGCCGGCCACGTCGAGCACGGCCTTGTAAGTCCCGTCCGCCTGCTTGTTGAACTTGAGGTCGCTGCCATTGATGTGCATCAGCGAAGTCATAAACGACCCGCTGCGCTCGTCGTTGCCGAACACGGCTGTCAGGCGCAGGCGCACGTCGGGCGACGAGAAAGGCGAGACGAGCGCGGCCAGCAACTGCTGCTCGCGCGTGCGGCGCGCGACGGGGCGCGTCTCCTCGTCGCGGATGCCGTAGAAGCCCTTGCGCGAGCGCACGCGCAGGCCGGGTCGCTTCACCTTCACCTCGAAGGTGTGATAGCGGCGGTTGAAGGTCGCGCCTTCGGGGCGATAGCCGATCAGGTAATAGCCCCTTTGATCTTCGATGATGCGGCGGACGCCGCGCGAAAGGTCGTTGGTGTTTTTGATGAGGAAGCCGCCCGTCTGCTGCGAGAGATAGTCGAGGCCGCCCTGCGTGTCGAATATCTCGAAGGCGCGGTCGCGTTGCGTGCGGTCGAGGTCTTCCAGACTCAAGCCCGCCGTGTCGTCTTCGGCGGTGAAGCCGGGCGCGACCAGACCGCGCGCGTCAATCGTATAGACGACGACCGAGGCGCGGTTGGCGAGTTCGGTCAACTGGCGCAGGGCTTCGAAGACGCGCGCGTTGCTCGGGCTGCGGTCGCTCGTGCGCAGCGAGAAGCCATCGGAGAAAAGCGTCACGGATTTTCGCCCCGGCAACTCGCCCATCCCGCGCACCACGAAGTTGACCGCGCCGAGCGTGCCGACGGCGAACAGGTCTTCGCGAAACTGTTCGATCTCGCCCGCCGCGTCGCCCTCGCCCGATCTCATGTTGAAGTCGCTGTTGTCGAGCACCGCGCCGCCCCCCGTGGGCGTCCTCCGGCTGCCCTCTTCGCCGCCCATCGTCATACGGTTCTGCGGCGTGCCGCTTTGCGTGACGGGCGCAAACGCCGAGACGCGCCCCGCCAGATTCCACTTCACGCGATCAATGGCGGCGTGCAACTGCCGCTTGTCGGAGGTGAACTGCTGCAACGCGCCCACGCCCGCGCTCGTGCGTATGATGGCGACGAGGTCGTTCGGCTGCATCTGCTCGTTGACGAATTTCCTGAGCGCATTGCGCACGGCGTCCGTGCTCCCGAACGAGAGTCCGAGGTCGTCTACGACGAGCGCCATCGTGCGGCGCACCTGTTCGGGTCGCAGGCGATGTGGCGGCGGCGGCGGGGGCGGCGCGTTTCTGCCCGCCGTCGTCGGGCGCGACGTGGCGGCGGCAACCGCATCCGGCGCGGCGGGGCGCGGCGCGGATTCGTTTGTGACGTAAGAGAAATTCGTGATCTTCTGTTGCCGCTTGTCCTCGTAGACTTCAAAATCTTCCGCCCGGAGGTCTGTCACCTGATTGCCTTTTTTATCCACGACGACCACGTCCATCTGCACGAGGTTCGTCGTGATGCGCACCACGTCGTCTTCGTCATCCTGTCCGGCGTCGGGCGGCGCGGTCTGTCTTTGCTGCTGCTGCGTCTGGGGCACGACAATCGGCGGGCGCTGCTGCGGCGGCGCTTGTTGTGCGCGTGCGAGGGGCGCGAACGAGGAGTAGAGGAGCAGGAGCGCGAGGGCGGGCGAGGCGTTTTTCTTCATTTGTAAAATCTCCGGTCGAGCAACAGGAATGAAACGTGCACCGGTCAGGCGGCGTCAGGTTGCTTCACTGGATTTCCGCAAGTGAGTGTGCGATGCTCTGCTGCGTCAAGAAAACAACCTGAACGGAGATTATTATGCCAGAGCAAGCGAAAAACGGCGATACCGTGCGCGTACATTACACGGGGCGTCTGGAGACGGGCGAGACGTTCGATTCCTCGGTCGGCGGCGACCCTTTCGAGTTCACGGTCGGCGCGGAGCAGACCATCACGGGCTTCGAGGAAGGCGTGCGCGGGATGGAGGTGGGTGAACGCAAGACGGTCGAGATCGAAGCCGACGACGCCTACGGGCAGCACATACCCGCGCGCGTGCAGGCCATAGACCGCGCCATCATCGCGCAGAGCATCGGGCAGGAGCCGCAGGTCGGCATGGCGCTCGCGATGCAGATCGAACCCGGCCAGCAAATTCCCGTCACCATCACCGAAGTCACAGACACGCACGTCACGCTCGACGCCAATCACCCGCTCGCCGGGGAAAAACTGATCTTCGATATCGAACTCGTCGAGATTAGATGACCCGCGAAAGGATTGCTCCATTGTTCCCTTGAATCGTCGGTTCATCGATCCATTCCTTCATTGAATCAATGAACCGATGATTCGCTTCCCGGTGAACCTGCTTATGAAAATTGCCTTTCGCAGTTGCCTCTGCGCCGCCCTTCTCCTGTTCGCCGTCTCCGCCCTCGCGCAGACGCCGCCCGCCGCGACCGAAGATATTTTCGTCGTTGACGTGAACGTCAACAAAGGCCGGCTTGAGTTCGGCCAGCCTGCGAACATCACCAACCGCGCGGGCTATGACAACCAGCCGTCTTTTCTCACGGACGGCCAGAGCCTCCTCTACACCTCCGCGCACGCGGGCGAGCAGACGGACATTTATCGCTACGACTTCAAGACCCGGCAGGCGACCCGCCTCACCACTACGCCCGAAGGCGAGTACTCGCCGACGCTCATGCCCGGCGGCAAGTTCTTCTCCGTCATCCGCGTCGAAGCCGACAAGACGCAACGCCTCTGGAAATTCCCCCTCGCGGGCGGCGAGCCGAGTTTAGTCCTCCCCAACATCAAACCGGTCGGCTACCACCTCTGGCTAGACCAACGCACGCTCGCCCTCTTCATCCTCGGCGCAGAAGGCCGCCCCAACACTCTCCAACTCGTCCCCACCGACATGACCTTCCTCGACACCATCCACGTCAACATCGGTCGCGCGCTGCACCTGATCCCGCGCCGCGAGGCCTTCAGTTTCGTACACAAAATCTCCCCCGACGAATGGCTCATCAAAACCTTCGACTTGAAGACCAAGCGCAGCACCACGCTCACCAGGACGCTCCCCGGCAGCGAAGACCTCGCCTGGACGCCCGACGGCACGATCCTCATGGCGCAGGACTCCAAACTCTTCCGGTACGACCCCGCCGCGCCCGCCTTCGGCTGGCAACAACTCGCAGACTTCTCCGCCGCCGGACTCAAAAAAATCACACGCCTCGCCCTCAGCCCAAAGGCCGACCGCCTCGCCCTCGTCGCCCAAACCAGCGCGGCGCAATAAGCTTATTGCCACCCATAGCGTAGCTATACCGCACCACGCCGCATAACACATTCGGACGCGCCGATGACATGGCTTTCATCATTGTATTCCCTGATAATGCTGTAAGGTTACTCGCGTGGTGCAGGTTAATTCGGGCGTTAGGCGTGGGCTGAACTGCTCTTATTCGTCATCTTCCGGCGCGACGCCGAAGTAGCGCATCCAGCGCTCGGTCGTCTCTTCAATCGGCGGCGCGTCGGCGTTCGGAGTCGCATCTTCCGCCTCCGCTTCTTCCATGCGTCGCCGGAACTCGCCCGCGCGGACGACCTGCGCGCCGCAACGGCGCACGTATTCGCCTAACGCCCGATCCGAAGTCACGACCAGGAGCGTCCGGCGTTCGCGCGACGATTCGACCAGAGACTTGATCCGCTCGTCCGCATCCGACCCGCGCGCCGCGTAGTGGACGCGCACGCCCCTGTAGCTGGAATCGTCCGCGAAATGCTCGTCCGGCGCACCGTCGAAGACGACCGCCACGCGCGCCTTCCTGCGTGACGCGAACCGCGCCAACTCGTCCAACAACTCGCGCCGCGCACGGCGACGATCCCTGTGCCACCCGACGCGTTGTCCCATCACGTTGTTGCCGTCAATCAAGTAAGACATAAGAAGTCAGTGACGAGTGACAGGTGACAGGTGACA
>DASQDV010000161.1:0-3897 GCA_035633995.1 Pyrinomonadaceae bacterium
ATGCCCGCCTCCTGAGCGGCGCGTTCGAGTTCTTCCCTGAGGTAGTACTTGCCGAGTTCGCGCCCGACGGGTGCGCCGTTTATTGTGAGCACGCCGCCGTAATTTGTCTGCACGAGCGCGCCGACGGTGTAGCCGCCGAGCGCGGGCGGCAGTTTGCGCGAAGACGTGCCGATGCCGCCCTTGAAGCCGAACGCAATCGTGCCCGTGCCCGCGCCGACCGCGCCTTCTTCGACCGCGCCGCCCTGCGCTCCCTTGATCGCGGCCTGCACGTCTTCGCGCGTGATGTGCCGCCCGCGTATGTCGTTTAAGCCGCCGTCGTTCGTTTCGGCGACGAGCGGGTTGACCGAGCGCACGTCCTCGTTTTCGGGAAGCGCAATCATGTAGTCGATGAGCGCGTCCGAGACGCGCGGCACACTCAGAGTCGAAGTCAACAAAATCGGCGTCTCGATCTCGCCGAGTTCGTTGACCTGAGTTGATCCGGCGAGTTTGCCGAAGCCGTTGCCGACGAAGACCGCGCCCGCCACACGCTCGCGAAACAAATTGCCCGCGTGCGGCAGGATGGCCGTGACGCCCGTGCGCACGTCCGCGCCGCGAATGATGGTCGTGTGGCCGACGCGCACGCCCGCAACGTCCGTGATGGCATTCTGCGCGCCCGTCTGCATGACGCCGACGCGGACGCCCGCCTCTCTGGCTCGCGGCCTCGTGTTCTTCTGCATAGGGGTTTGTGTGTTGACCGGCGCGGCGCTCGTAAACGCGAACGCCAGTGCGAAGAGAAATTTTTTCAAAGTCACTTTTAAGTTGCGGCCAATTTAAAGATTATGAAATTTGCGCGTTGATGATTTATCATCCTTCCGCTTTCATTTCAAATAGCCCGTGCCGCCCTTGAACCTGTCGCTTCTCAATGGAGGAATTCGATGAAACCCGGATGCTCGATCCCGCTCTGGGCGTGTGCCCTCGTCTGCACCGCCGTGCTGTTCGTCTCCGTCTCCGCGCAGAAGCAGGCCGCGCGGACGCCCTCCGCCGCCGCCGCTCCGGCTTCAACCGTCAACGCGCGCAACGACGAAGCCTACACCGCCAAGATTAAAGAGTACACGACCGAGAAGTATTTTTTGACCGAACTCGTCGATCACCTGCCCGCGTCGAACAGCGTGCCGTCGCCTGAGAAAGTGCTCGGCTACGTTGTCGGCACGCCGAACAAGTTGACCTACACGAAAGACATACACCGCTACATGCGCGAGTTGGAACGCACCAGTCCGCGCGTGCGCGTCTTCGTCGCGCCGGAAAAATCCGAAGAGGGCAGGGAGCAGTTGCTCGTCGCCATCAGCGACGAGGCGAACCTCCAAAAACTCGACCGTTACAAAGAGATCACCGCGCGCCTCGCAGACCCGCGCCGCACTAACGACGCGGAAGCCAAACAACTCATCGGCGAGGGCAAGGCTTTCTACTGGGCTTCGGGTGCGATCCACTCGACCGAAACCGGCTCGCCCGAAATGTTGATGGAGATGGCCTACCGCCTCGCCGTCTCCGAGACGCCGTTCATTCAAGACATCCGCCGCAACCTCGTCGTGATGATCACGCCGACGCTCGAAGTTGACGGGCGCGACCGCATGGTTGACCTCTACAACTATCGCAAGGCCAACCCCGGCAAAAACTCGCCGTCGCTTCTCTACTGGGGCAAGTATGTCGCTCACGACAACAACCGCGACGGGCTCGGCATGGCGCTCGCTTTGACGCGCAACATGATGCGGACTTTTTTGGAGTACCACCCGCAAGTCCTGCACGATTTGCACGAGAGCGTGCCCTTCCTCTACACCTCGACGGGCACGGGGCCGTACAACGCCTGGCTCGATCCCATCGTCATTGACGAGTGGCACCTGCTCGCCTATCACGAAGTCGAGGAGATGACGAAGCGCGGCGTGCCCGGCGTCTGGACGCATGGCTTCTACGACGGCTGGGCGCCCAATTACATGTTCTACGTCGCCAACGGTCACAATTCAATCGGGCGTTTCTACGAAACGTTCGGCAACGGCGGCGCGGACACGATGGATCGCACCGTCACGCAGCAATCGCAGCGCGACTGGTACAGGCCGAACCCGCCGCTCCCGCGCGTCAAGTGGTCTATACGCAATAACATCAACCTGCAACAGTCGGCCATCCTGCTCGCGATGAACTTCACGGCGCAGAACCGCGAACGCTTCCTCAACAATTTTTATCTCAAGAGCAAACGCGCCGTCGCTAAGGCGGCGAACGAAGGCCCTGCGGCCTACGTCGTGCCGGGCGACACGACGCGACCCGTAGAGGCGGCGGACATGGTGAATCTGCTGCGCCTGATGGGCGTCGAAGTGCATCGCGCAACGCGTGAGTTTACTTTGAAGGACGAGAGGCCGCAGCCGCGCGCTACGGCGGAGGCGACGCCGCCGCAGGGCGCGCCGCGAGAACAGCGGGCAGAGCAGGGCGCGGAACAGCGCAGCCCCGAAGGAGAGCGCGCGCCCGGAAGCACCGAGCAGCAGCCGCGTCAGGGCGCAGCGCAGCCGGAGCGGCGTGTGGCCGAGCGGCGTTTCCCCGCAGGCTCTTACATCATACGCATGGACCAGCCCTATTCGCGCATGGCCGACATGCTGCTCGACACGCAGTATTACAACGCGAGCGACCCGCGCCCCTACGACGACACGGGCTGGACGCTCGGCGCGATGCGCAACGTCCCCACCGTGCGCATCAAAGACCGCGCCGTGCTCGCCGCGCCGATGGAACTGTTGACGACGGACGCGAGCGTGCGCGGGAAGTTGACGGGCGCGACAGGACAAGCCGCCGCCTACGTCGTCAACCACAACACGGAGAACACGCTGGCGACGCTTCGTTATCGTTTGAAAGACGTGCGCATGAGCGTGGCCGAGAGCGAGTTCAAGGCGGGCGGGCAGACCTTCAACGCGGGTTCGTTCATCATCCGCGCGGAAGGCAACCCGCAGGGCTTGCGCGGCCAACTCGAAGCGGCAGTCACGGAGTTGGGCTTGCAGGCCGTCGCCTTCGACAAAGTGCCGGACGTGCGCACGCACGACATCTCCGCGCCGCGCATCGCCATCCTGCACACGTGGCAGAACACGCAGAACGAGGGCTGGTATCGCATCGAGTTCGACCGTTTGCAAATCCCCTACAGCTACATCTCCGAGCACACCATCCGCGACACCGCGAACTTGCGCGAACGCTTCGACGTGATCGTCTTCCCGCCCGTCGGCGGCACGGCGCAATCAATCGTCAACGGCATCCCGCGTCGCGGCGATGCGATTCCCTGGAAGGCTTCCGCCCTCACGCCGAACTTCGGCAACTCGCCCGATCAGACCGACGATATACGCGGCGGCATGGGACTCACGGGCGTCGCCAATTTGCAAAGGTTCGTCTCCGACGGCGGACTCTTCATCACGATTCAGAACACCGTGCGCGTGCCTGTCGATTACGGCCTTGCGACGGGCGTGACGATTGAGACGCCGCGACAACTACAGGCCGCCGGCTCCATCTACAACGCCACTTTCGCCGACCGCAAAAGCCCCATCAGTTACGGCTACGGCGAGACGTTGCCCATCTACTTCAATCAAGCCCCGCTCTTTCAAGTGGCGACGGGCGTGCCGGGCGCAGGTGGCGGCGGTGGCGGCGGCGCGGGAGGTGCGGGCGGCGGCGCGCGTCCCACGGGGCGCGGCGGCGTGAACGACCCGGACGTGATTCAGGCGATGCCGCAGGCCGCGCCCGCGCCGCAGCGTCCGCCCGCGCGTCCCGGCGAGGAACAGATCACGGAGGAGCAACGCCTCCAACTCGGGGCGTTCTACGTGCCTCTCGCGGAACGCCCGCGCGTCGTGCTGCGTTTCGCACGCGAGGAGCGCGACCTGCTCGTCAGTGGTATGCTGG
>DASQDV010000162.1:0-5005 GCA_035633995.1 Pyrinomonadaceae bacterium
GTCGCCTATTTCTGCGCCGAGTTCGGCATCCACACGTCGTTGCCGCTCTACTCCGGCGGCCTCGGCATGCTCGCGGGCGATCATCTGAAATCCGCGAGCGACCTCGGCCTGCCGCTCGTCGCCGTCGGGCTGCTCTATCATCACGGCTACTTCCGCCAGCGCCTGCGCCGCGACGGCTGGCAGGAAGAACACTACGGCACGATCAATCCCGCGAAACTTCCCATTCAACTTTTGAAAGACCCGCAGACGGGCGCGCCCCTGCGCGTCGAACTGGAAATACGCGGGCGGCTCGTGCGCTTTCAGGCGTGGCAAGTCGAGGTCGGGCGCGTCAAGTTGTACCTGCTCGACTCGAACCTCGAAGAGAACGACCACATTGATCGTCTCATCACGGGGCACCTCTACGGCGGCGACCGCGAAACGCGCTGCGTGCAGGAGATGGTTTTAGGCATCGCGGGCGTCCGCCTGCTCCGCACGCTCGGCATCGAGCCGCACGTCTTCCACCTCAACGAAGGCCACTCGGCGTTTCTCACTCTGGAACTCACGCGCGAACTTGTGGCGCAGGGAAAGACTTTCGAAGAGGCGGCGCGCGAGGTGCGCCGTTGTTGCGTGTTCACGACGCACACGCCGGTCGCCGCCGGGCACGACGAATTTTTGCCCACGCTCGTCGAATATTGTTTCGGGCGCGGCTACACCGAATCGCTGACGCTCTCGCACGAACAATTTCTCGATCTCGGTCGCGTCGAGGCGGGCAACGAGGAGGAATTGTTCGGCCTCACGCCGCTCGCCTTGAAGATGTGCCGCTCGACGAACGGCGTGAGCCGACAGCACGGCGAAGTCTCGCGCGCGCTGTGGCAGAAGTTGTACAACGGGCGCGACGTGGCGGAAGTGCCGATTACTTCCGTGACGAACGGTGTGCACGCGCCGACGTGGGTGTCGCCGCTCTTGCGCCGCCTGTACGAAAAATTCGTTGCGCCCGATTGGGATGAGAACCAGTGCGACGTGGATTTCTGGCAGCGGGGCGTGGCGAACATGCCCGACGAAGAGTTGTGGCGCGTTCACGGTTTGATGAAGCAGAAGCTCATCGCCTTCATACGCGAGCGCCAGTACTTCGCGCGCCTCCAGCGCGGCGAGGGCATGGAGTTTGTCGAGGCGGCGCGCAAGACTTTCGACCCCGACGCCTTGACCATCGGTTTTGCGCGTAGAGTCGCGGCCTACAAGCGCTGGAGTTTGATTCTGACCGACCCCGACCGTCTCCTGAAGTTGATCAACGACGCGGAACGACCCGTGCAGTTCGTCTTCGCAGGCAAGGCGCACCCGCAGGATCAGGGCGCGAAGCAAATCCTCCAACAACTCGCGCTCTGGAAACTCGACCCGCAAGTCATCAACCGCACGGTCTTTTTGCAGGACTACGATCAGGAGGTCGCGCGCAAGCTGGTGCAGGGCGTTGACGTGTGGCTCAACGTGCCGCGTCGCCCGCTCGAAGCGTCGGGCACGAGCGGCGAAAAGGTGGCGATGAACGGCGGCCTGAATTTCTCCATTCTCGACGGCTGGTGGCCGGAAGGCTACGACGGCGAGAACGGCTGGGCAATCGGCGACATGCACGTCGAAGGCGAGAGCCACGAGGAAGATTTGCGCGACGCCGAATCGCTCTACAAGTTGCTTGAAGAAAAGGTTGTGCCCGCCTATTACGAGCGCGACGCGGATGGCATCCCGCGCCGCTGGGTGGGGATGATGAAGCGCGCCATCGAAACGCTCGTGCCCCGTTTCAACAGCGACCGCATGGTGCAGGAGTACGTGCAGCAGATTTATACGGCGAATGTCGCGGCCAACGAAAACACGGAAGTATGGCGCGCCCCGGTCGAAGTGTAGCGCGCGGGGTAAGGAGGCGAGCAGATGGCAGAGACAAACCGCGCCGGCGGTGGCGAAGACGACACGGCGACGCAAACTGATTCGTCCAAAGGCTCTGTCGGCGACGTGGAGGCCGCCGGAGAGACCACCGCCGCCGAGATGATTGGCGGCGCTCCTGACACCAGACCCGTCGGCCTCGACACGATTGCCAACATCAAAGTTTCCGACGCGCCAAAACCGGCGGGCGACGATCAAGACTGAAACTCAAAACCTTCACCGCCGAGACACGGCTAAGCGATGAAGTAAGAACGCGGAACGATGAATAGAAGACAGGAAACAGAATTCAGAATACAGGAATCAGAATTAACAATCTCTTAACTTTCCTTCTGACTCCTGAATTCTGTCTTCTGAATTCTGTCTTCTCTGCATTTATCGTTGCTGCGTTCCGCCTTCATCGTTCTTCTTTGATCACAACTCTCAATCAAACGAAGACCATTTTCAAGCCCGCGACGACGAGGACGACGGCGAGCAGGCGGCGAATCATCATGCCCGTCAAGCGACGGCTGCCGAACTCCGAGCCGACGAGGCCGCCGACGATAGCCGCGAGCGCGAAGTAAGGAGTTGCGTGCGGGAGAGCCTGCACGTTGCTGAAGTTTCCCAGTAGTCCGGCAATCGAGTTGACGAGGATGAAGGCGGCGGAGACGCCCGCCGTGCGTCGCGTGTCAGCCCAGCCCGCCAGCAGCAGCAGCGGACTCAGGAAGATTCCGCCGCCCACGCCCGTCAGCCCCGACAACAGGCCGATGAGCGCGCCGAAGAAGATCGCCAGCGGGAGCGGCGCACGTCGCGTCGCCGTCGCCGGAGCAGCAGCAGCGGCGGCGTCGGCCTTCGCGCGCGTGAACAGGAATAGACGGAAGGCCGCGTAGAGCAGCGTCAGGCCGACGATCTGTTTGTAGACGGTGGTTGGCAGCGTGATTGCGCCGCCGACGAAGGCCAGCGGGACGGAGGCGATGGCGAAAGGCCACAGAAGCGGCCATGAGAAACAGCCCGCGCGCCAGAAGCGCAGCGTGGCGATTGATGCGACGAGGATATTGAGGCAGAGCGCGGTCGGCTTCATCGCGGCGGGCGCGAGGCCGAACAGCGCCATCGCCGCCAGATAACCCGACGCCCCGCCGTGCCCGACCGAAGAATAGAGCGCGGCGGCGACGAGGATCAGCAGCGAGAGGATAAGAACGTCGGTCGTGCTCATGTGGAGGCGTCAGCGAAGCGGCGGCACAGGTTTGAAGAGTCGGCGCAAGAGTTGGCGAAGCGTCATCCCGCAGTTCAAGTCGCGGCCACCGGCTCGCCCGAGAGTTTGAGGTGCGTGACCTGATTCTTGCCGTTGTTCTTCACCTCGTACATCGCGTCGTCGGCGCGTTTGAGCATCACGTCAACGGTGCGCGGCGGCGTCGTCCAAGTCACGACGCCGATGCTGAAAGTGATCGGCCAGCCGTACTCGTGAATCTTCTCCATGATGTTGCGATGGACGCGCGCGACGACGGCCTGCGCCGCTTCCTCGTCCGTCTCCGGCATGAGGATCACGAACTCGTCGCCGCCGAGACGCGCGATCACGTCAATTTCGCGCAGGCTGCTCTTGATCGTCTGCGCCACGCTTTTCAGCACCGTGTCGCCGATGCTGTGGCCGTAGCGGTCGTTGATCAATTTGAAATCGTCCACGTCCATGTAGGCGACTGTGAAGGGATGCCGGTGGCGGCGCGCGCGGTTGATCTCCTGCTGTGACGCCTCGAAAAACGAGCGGCGATTGATTACACCCGTCAGATCGTCCGTGCGTGCCAGTTCGCGCTCCTGATCATGCGAGCGGCGAAGCGCCGAGACGAAATAGGTGACGAAGAGAAACGCGCTCAGTTGCGCGAGCACGTTGAAGTAGGGGATGAGCGGTCGCCCCTCGAAGTGGCCGGTGGGCAGTTCGGTCAAAAAATAACTGACGGCGCTCGCCAGCGAGATGTAGAACGCGGCGCGCCGCCCGACGAGCCACGCGACCAGCGAGATGGGCAGCAAATAGAAGATGAAGAAGGCGATGTCGGGGCCGGTCAGGTAGTTGATGACGCTTTGCAGAATGACGAGCAGAAACCCGAGCGTGATGAGGAAAATTTTTGAACGCTGGCCGAGCCGTTCCAGAAGCGACATAAAAGTTGTTCTCCGAGCGATCTGGGGGTAAACGCTGAGAGCACGTTTGTGAAACGTGCCAGAGTTTAACCTTTTGTTTCGATGTCCGCATCATCTTTTTGGGTTGTCGGGCAACTTCCGCACGCCGCCTGCGTCGCCCACGCGCGCGCAGTTGATTCACACGCCCGTGCGCTCATGTTAGACTTTTATCTACGGTGAATCGCTGTGACAGCAGCGAGCGGCGAACCGGCCAAAACGCTGCGCGGCAGCAATGTTCGCCGCACGAACGAGCCTTCGACGGGCAAAAGATTTTTGCCCGATCCATTCTTTCGTACTGACCTCTTCGATGAAAAATTGTCCAAAGTGCGGCAGCAATTACGACGGCGCGGTGACGTTTTGCCAGCGCGACGGCGAAGTGCTGGAAGAGGCCGGAGAGGACATGACGGGGCGCGTGCTCGACGGGCAGTACGAGATCGAGTCGTTCATCGCGCGCGGCGGCATGGGCACGCTCTATCGCGCGCGCCACATCCTCTTAGGCGACCGCGTCGCGATCAAAACGCTCAAGCCGGAAATGCGCAGCAACGCCGAATGGCTGCGCCGCTTTCAACGCGAAGGCCGCGCCGCGCGTCGCTTCCGCCACCCGAACGCCGTCACGGTCTACGACCTGCGCACGGGCGCCGACGGCCTCACCTACATGGTGATGGAATACGTCGAAGGCCATTCGCTCGACAAGGAGTTGAAGCGGCGCGGGCGGCTCGCGCCCGGCGAAGCGTGGGAGATTCTCGAACCCATCACGAGCGCGCTCGAAGCCGCGCACGCGCAGGGCGTCGTCCATCGCGATCTCAAACCTGAGAACGTGATGATCAACCGCACGGCGGCGGGCGCGTTGCAGGTGGCGCTGCTCGATGTAGGCATCGCCAAATTGCGCGACGTCGCGGAGACGCAGGTGGCCGACGGCGGCGGCTCGGCGCTTACGGTGGCCGGGCAAATTCTC
>DASQDV010000163.1:0-3014 GCA_035633995.1 Pyrinomonadaceae bacterium
AATCAAAGGAGCGTTGGAACAGAGGCCAGAGGTTAGAGGTTAGAGGGCAGTTAAAACAAGAACTGATTTTCACTAACCTCTGACCTCTAACCTCTGGCCTCTCATCTTACAGGAGTTGTTATGAGCAAAAAATTCCGCGTCGGCATACTCGGTGCGACGGGCACGGTCGGGCAACGCTTCGTCGAACTGCTGGAAGGCCACACGCAATTTGAAGTGACCGCGCTCGCCGCATCAGACCGCTCGCAGGGGAAGCCTTACGCAGAGGCGTGCGCGTGGCGTCTGGCGTCCGAGATGCCCGCGCGCGTGGCCTCGCTCGTCGTCTCCAGCCCCGTCCCGCCGCTCGATTGCGATCTCGTTTTTTCCAGTCTGCCCGGCGAGATGGCGCGCGAAACGGAAGACGCTTTTGCGCGCGCGGGTTATCCCGTCATCAGCAACTCTTCCGCCTTTCGCATGGACGAGGACGTGCCGCTCCTGATTCCCGAGATCAATCCCGAACACCTCGCGCTCGTCGAAACGCAGCGCCGTACGCGCGGCTACGAACGCGGCTACATCGTCACCAACCCCAACTGCTCGACCATCATGATCGCGCTCGCGCTCGCGCCGCTTCACGCGCGTTTCGGAATAGAGTCGTGCGTGGCGACGACGTTGCAGGCGCTCTCCGGCGCGGGCTATCCGGGCGTCGCCTCGCTCGACGTGATCGACAACGTGCTGCCGTACATCGGCGGCGAAGAGGAAAAGATCGAGAGCGAGACGTTGAAGATTCTCGGACGAATGGGCGACGCTCGCATCGAACCGGCTGACATGCGCGTCAGCGCGCAGTGCCACCGGGTCAACGTCTCGGACGGCCACATGGCGGCGCTGCGCGTCAAACTCGCGCGGCAGGTTGAAACGGAAGAATTGAAAGACGCGCTCACTTCCTTCACCGCGCTGCCGCAGGAACTAGGTCTCCACTCCGCGCCCGCGCGCCCCATCGTCGTGCGCGACGAACAGGATCGCCCGCAGCCGCGACTCGACCGCGACGCCGGGCACGGCATGAGCGTCACGGTCGGGCGCATCCGCCCGGACGCCGTGCTGGATTATCGCTTCGTCGCGCTCAGCCACAACACCGTGCGCGGCGCGGCGGGCGCGGCCATTCTCAACGCCGAACTGCTGGCCGCGACAGGCCGCCTCGTCTAACGACCCGCTTCCGCTTTCGACTTCATAAACTCAGACACTTCGCGCGCGAACCGCTCCGGCATCTCCTCCTGCGGGAGATGCCCGCAGTTGTCGTAGACGACGAGTTGCGAACCTGCGAGCTTCGCTTGCAGCCGCCGCCCGTCTTCCAGAAGGTTCAGGCGATCCTGCGCACCCCAGACGAGGAGCGCGGGCTGGCGAATTTTATCGAGCGAGTTTTCGATCCCCGTGTAGTCGCGCTGGTCGCGCACGAGCCGCGCCGCGCGTTGGCCGCCGCGCGTGCGCAAGGGGCGGTAGTAGGCCGCGACGCGCGCCTCGGTCACTTTCGACTCGTCGTAAAAACTTTTACGTAAGCCCTCTCGCACCAGCGAGTCGGACGTGAGCGCGAGCGCCGTGACAGCCCCGCCGATGTAAGGCCAACGCACGTAGGCGGGCGCAAGCGTCGCGCCGCCGCTCTTCGCCTCGTTGAAAGCGGACGAGCCGACGAGGACGAGCGCGTCAATGCGCTGCGGGTAGTTGATCGCCGCCGCGAGCGCGACCGCGCCGCCCATCGAACTGCCGCACAAAGTCGCGCGCTCGATCTTCAGTCGATCCATGAGGCTGATGACGAGTGCGGCCTGCGTCTCGACTCGGTAATCGCCCTCCGGCTTCGCGGTGAAGCCGAAGCCTTTGAGGTCGAGCGCGACGACGCGAAACTCCTTCGCGAGTTCGTCGAAGACATCCGCCCACGAATAGGCGGAAGAGTTGTTGCCGTGAATCAAAACGAGCGCGCGGCCTTGCCCCTTCTCCTGGTAATGCACGCGCCCGACGCCTTCGATGTCCGCAAAGCGGCTCGCGGCCTCGTGCGGGACGGCGGCGCGATAATCCTCGAAGTTGAGGTCGGCGGGGCGCGAGTACCAGAAGATCGTGAAGGCAACTGCGGCGACGAGCAGGAACAGGAGCAGGAGACGCGATACTTTTTTCATGGCTATGACTTTCGCTCGCGGGCGAGACGGGCGACGCTAGAGCATGTTCGGATCAATCAACGCCTTGACGACGCGACCCGAAGCGACATCGGCGAGCGCGTCGCCGGCACACGCGAGGCCGTAGCGTTCGAGTTTCAACAGAGACCAGGGGTGCGAGCGCGCCGCGTCGGACATCACCTGCACGCCGCGATAAAAGTGTGAGAAGTCCGAACCCCAGCAGCCGCGCACGTCCAGATGTTTTTTGTTCAAATCGAGATGCGGATTAAACGAGACCTCGCCGTGATCCGTGTATTGACCGACGACGCAGACGCGCCCCGCGTCGCGCGTGTAGCGCATCGCCTGTGCGACCGCAACCGGCGCGCCCGTCGCCTCGATGGTCACGTCCGCGCCGCGCCCGTTCGTGTGTTCCAGCACCCACAGCCCGCGTTGCCGTTCGTCGTGCGTTTCGATGTCGAGCGTCGCATGCGCGCCGACGAGGCGTGCTGTCTCAAGCCGCGCGGCGGGCGCGCCGATGCAGAGGACGCGAAGCGCGCCGCGCATCAGTGCGAAGATGATGGCGGAGAGGCCGACGGGGCCGCTGCCGAGGACGAGCACGGTGTCGCCAATCTCTACACCGGCGCGCTCCGTCGCGTGCAAAGCCGTCGGCAGCGCGCAGCCGCCCGCCATGAAGGTCTCCGTGTCCGCGTCGCCGAGGCGAAGCAAGCGTGTGCCAGGCTTGAGGTAAATCTTCTGCGCCCAGCCACCGGATAAGCCGTCGGCAAGCCCGTAGGTGATGCCATAAACTTTGCGTGCGGGGCAGCGCGTCGAGGCGCGGGCAACGAGGCAATGCCAGCAGGCGTGGCAGGTTTTGTGCACGTCGAGGAAAGTTACGCGGTC
>DASQDV010000164.1:0-3069 GCA_035633995.1 Pyrinomonadaceae bacterium
GCGAAATCTTTGAGGGTGTTATATTTTTTCGCCTCCTTCGTGCGCGCCTTCGCCTCTTTCTCCTTGCGCTCGTCTTCCTTCTTCTTCAAAGCCTCCTGCCGCTCGCGCAGTTTCTTCTCTTCCGGCGTCTCCTGCGCGGCCTTGTCCTGCGCCGACGCGGTGAGGACGGGGGCGGGCGCGAGCATCAACCCGACGAGCAGCAACGACAGCAGCAGGCGGGGCAAACTTCTGTGTCTCATGAAATTCTCCTTCTGGGGTTAAGGACGGTTAGGACGGATGCCCGCGCGGGAAATTTTAGCGCGCGAACTTTTTGTACAAGGCCACGACGAGCAAGGCTTCGCTTTCGTCGCCCGTGCGACCGCGAAAATTCTGGTTCTTCTCCCCATACTTGATGTGGAAGAGAGACTTCGACCAGCGGTTGCGCCCGACTTCGACGATGTTTGAGTAAGGCAAGTTGAACCCGTGCTCGCCCTCCGAAGGCGTAAAGCGCACGCCGTCTTTGCGCAGGTGCAGCCACCCGCGACAATATTCGGCCATTTCGTTCCCGCTCAATTTTTCGTGCGAATGGTTGACGAAGAAGGCCGCGCCGCCGCCCGCGCGAAACGCATCTTCAAAAGACTTCTGCGCCTTGAGGAAATCTTTGTCCGCGTACATCTGCGCCGTCGCCAGATAGGTGAGCGCGTCCGGCTCGGTCGGTCTGGCTTCGAGTATCTGTTCGAGTCGGTTGATGGCGTCGTTGTAGCGTTGGAGTCGGATCAAGTCGAGCGCGGGCGCGGCGGGCGAGTCGGCTTTCTGCATCGCAGCAGCGAGCGTGCGTGAAGACACGACGGGCGCGAGCGTCAAGCAGGTTAGCAGAACAGCGAAGAAAAATGTTTTCACGCGATGCCTCACCTTCGCGGGGTGCACTGGAAAAGACGAGGAAGCCGGAACCCGGTCGCGGTCAATCTGTTGTTTACTTCTCTTCCGGCTGAAAGACTTGTGAGAAACGCCGGAGGCAGAAGGCTAGTGCACGAAATGGCTGTAGAGTTCTTGTGCCGGAGTTTGACTTTGCAGGTGGCGGCGCGCGCGACCCGCACGCCAACCCGGACGCTTCCGGCGACCTACCCGAACGGCGGCGGATACTATCACGCGGCAAAACGCGAGTCAATAAAATCGCGCCCCGCGCACGCGCCTCCGGCCACAGGCTGACTTGCTTGACGCACCGTGCGCGGCATGTTAGGTTTTCAACTTCGTTAACATCAATAATTTTCAGCGTTCCACACATCTCATCGAGAGAGTCAGGAGAGACGCTTGACTACTGCGCCCGAAACACTCAAGCAGACGCCGCTCAACACCGCACACCGCAGGCTCGGTGCGCGCATGGTGGACTTCGGCGGCTGGGACATGCCCGTGCAATACCCGGCCGGGACGGTCGAAGAACACCTGCGCACGCGCCGCCACTCCGGCCTCTTCGACGTGTCGCACATGGGCGAGATCGAAGTGCGCGGACGTGATGCCATCCCCTTCGTCAACCGCCTCTGCTCGAACGACGTGACGAAACTCGTTGACGGGCAGGCTCACTATTCCGCTCTGACCACGCCCGAAGGTACGGTCGTTGACGATCTGCTCGTCTATCGCTTCGCGGAAGATCACCTGCTGCTCGTCGTCAACGCCTCGACTACCGAAAAGGACTGGGACTGGATAGGCGCGCATCGCGGCGACGAGACCGTAGAACTTGCCAACCGCAGCGCGGACTTCTGCCAGATCGCCGTGCAGGGGCCGGACGCCCTGCGCATCCTGCAAACTCTCACCGAGACGCCGCTCGAAGAGATCAAGTATTACCACTTCCGCGAAGGCGCGGTTGACAACGTGCCAGCGATCATCTCGCGCACGGGCTACACGGGCGAGGACGGCTTTGAAGTCTACGCCGCGCCGGAGAAGGCCGAGCAACTCTGGGATCGGATTTTAGAGGCTGGCAAGCACGGCACGCCCGAAGGCATCCTGCCCTGCGGGCTGGCCGCGCGGAACACTTTGCGGCTCGAATCCGCGATGGCTCTCTACGGCCACGAGATTGACGAGACGACGACCTTGCTCGAAGCCAACCTCGGCTGGATTTGCAAATTGAACAAAGGCGACTTCACGGGGCGCGAACGCCTCGCACAGCAGAAGGCCGAAGGCGTCAAACAAAAGCTCGTCGGCTTTGAACTGACGGATCGCGGCGTGGCGCGCGACGGCTACGACGTTTTAATCAACGGCGAGAAACTGGGGCGCGTCACTTCGGGCAGCCCCGCCCCCTACTTGAAGAAGAACATCGGGCTGGCCTACGTGCCCGCCGAGTACGCGGAGGCGGGTCAGGAGATTCACATAGACGTGCGCGGTCGCCCGGTCGCCGCCCGCATCGTCCCCGTGCCCTTTTATAAACGTGAGAAAAAGAGCGGTCAGTAGTCAGTTGTCCGTTGTCCGTTGTATGTGACAATCGCACGACTCACTAAAAATTTGCTTGAACAACTGACAACGGACAAAGAACAACGGACAATCTTTTAAGGAGCATCAATGGCGAACATTCCAGACGATTTACACTACAGTAAAGATCACGAGTGGGTCAGGGTCGAGGGCGACACGGCCACCGTCGGCATCACGGATCACGCGCAGGGGCAACTGGGCGACGTGGTCTATGTCGAGTTGCCGCGTGTGGGCGACACGTTTGACGCGCACGGAGTATTCGGGCAGGTCGAGTCGGTCAAAGCGGCTTCCGATCTTTATTGCCCGGTCTCCGGCGAAGTGACCGAGATCAACGAGACGCTGAACGACGACCCGGAGAAGGTCAACAAAGACCCCTACGGCGACGCGTGGATGATCCGCCTGCGGCTCAAGGAGACGGGCGAAGTTGACGGTTTGTTGAACGCCGCCGAGTACGAAGACTTTATCAAATCTTTAACGGAGTAAGACGAAGTTGCGCTACATTCCCAACTCGCCGGAGGAGCGCGCCGAGATGCTGCGCTCAGTCGGTTTGAACGCGCCGGAAGAACTTTTCGACACCATTCCGGCTGACATACTCCTGCGCGATCTGCTCAAGACGCCCGACGCGCT
>DASQDV010000165.1:0-1826 GCA_035633995.1 Pyrinomonadaceae bacterium
GCTCGGCGCGATGGTGCGGACGCGCTTGCCCGTCTCGGAGACGGTGAAACTCGGAATGAGTTCGAGCGAGCGTTCGGTGGAGATGCCTTCGAGTCCGGTGATGTGCCCGGCCTGATTGAGCGTGCCCGACTTGTCGCGCGAGATGGGCATCCAGGAATCTATCTCGTCGTTGAAGCGATCAATGTTGCGCCACAGGTGAAAGCCCCAGAGTTTGCCCTTGCCCGCCTCGTAGCGCAGAGACTTGAACGGGATCGCAACTTCCAGAGTCCAGCCGTCCGCCGTCAACATGCCCTTCGATTCCATCACGATGTCCACGCTGAAATCCGTGCCCTGCCCTTCGGTCAACACGCCGTCCTGCTGCACACCGAGGGGGTTGAAGCCGAGCACGTAAGCCTTGCGCTGGTCGTTGAAGGTGTCGAGGAAGATACGCACGTTGTCTTCGCCGAAGACGTTGTCGCGCCGCGCCACAGAGGCGCGCACCTTGTCAGGCTCGTCCGTCGCGCGGACAGCGAAGTAGAGATACTTCGCGTCGTAGCCGAGCCACGCTTCGGTCGGTTTCGACGCCTTGATGTTGTCGCCCGGTTGAATCTGGTAAAAATCCTTGAGCGCGACGGCAGACTTCCACACCTCGTCGTCCAGCTTGCCGTCAATGACGGGCGCACGCTCGAAGCGCGCGACGCGCAGGGGCGCAGCCTTCTCCGGCGGCAACGTCACCGCCGTCGTCGCGCCCGCCTTCTTCGGCGTCGCGGCGGGGGTTGGCGCTGGCGTCAGCGTATCGGACGTTTTCACGTCTGCCACTTTCACGACAGACGGCTGCGGCTCGGGCTGCGGCGTGCCGGACGACGCGGGTAAAGGCGACTGTTCCTGCGCGGCGCGAGTCTGTGCGGGCGACGCGGCGAGCGAGAAAAAGGCGATGAGGATAAAGGATATTATTTTCCGTTTCATACTGATTCTCCGCCGCGCCGGAACGCATTCGGGCGATTTTCGGGCATGCTTTCCCGATGCCTGTCGTTGCTCTTTCGCAAAACAGACCGCGTTTCCTGAAATTGGGTTGCAATTGGGTGTGAAGTGGAGCGCACATCACAGAGGCACAGAGAGGGCTGAGCGGAGGCGCAGAGATTCGGAGGCCAGTCCTTCCCCCTGCGTCCCCCGGCGCGCTCCCCGTGCCTGTGTGATGCGCGGTCTACACGGCTACACGTGTGACAAAGGCCGCTCGCACAAATCGAACTGTCAAGGCTTCGAGTCGAAGCGGTAGAAGACTCTGTCGAGCATGAAGTCGTTTATCTTCACTTGAAAATTTTCCATCCTGATACCGAAGCGGCTGTCGCCGTTTACAATCCGGTTGCCGAACGTGGCCTCGAACTCTTTCGTCGTGCCGTCAGCATAGACGCGTGTGGCCGTGAGCCGCGCGCCCGTGAGGCGTATGTTGCGCATCGTCGCACGACGCGCGCCCTCCTGGCTGACGATGGAGGGTTGCCCGTCCGTGCCCAACGTGATCTCCAGATAGTAGTCGCCCCCGCTGTCGTAGCGACCGGCATAGTCTGCGATGCTCGCTTTGACGACCGGCTCGAAGCGCTTGTCTTTCTTCTTGTCCTTCAACTTCTGCCCGGCTGCTGCGGCGGCGCACAACGACAGCACGAGCAGGGCTGAAACGGCGACGATAAGTTTTCTGTGCGAGTTCATCCCGTTACTCCTTTTCGCTTCTGAGCACCTCGCGGAAAAATTCGAGCGCGCGCGGGTCGCCCGATTCGCCGAGCACATGTATGGCGCGGCGGCGCACCTGCTGGTTCTGGTGCGTGCGCGCGATCTTGATGAGCAGCGGGACG
>DASQDV010000166.1:0-3490 GCA_035633995.1 Pyrinomonadaceae bacterium
GCCCGCGTGGCAGAAGTGGAAGGTTTCGTCCTCGAAATCTCCGGTCTCCATTTGCAGTGTCAGGTGGTCAACGCCGAAGCGGTCGTGAAGTTTAACGCGCAGTTCCTTGAGCAGTTCGGGCTGCACGATGGTGGGCGCGTGAACAACGTGCGCGCTCAGGGCTTCACGGCCGGAAGGGAAAGTCGGGACCTGCAGAGCGTCTACGCCCTCCACACCTGCGGTCGTGCGGATGGCCTCTTCGACCGAGGCGAGATTGATGTGCGCGGGCGTGCCTTCCAGAAGGACGTTGGTTGATTCCTTGATGAGATGCCACGAACTCCAGATGATGAGCACCGCGATGCCCGCGCTGAACAGCGCGTCCGCCTGATACCAGCCGTAGACGGACATCAACACGCCAGCGATGATCGCGCCGACCGAGCCGAGCGCGTCGCCCATGATGTGCAGCCACGCGCCGCGCATGTTCAAATCGTCGTGGTGATCGCCGTGCAGCAGCCACGCGCTGACGAGGTTGACCATGAGACCTCCGACGGCGACGACGATCATCAGGTTGCTCTCGACCGGACGCGGCGTGTGCCAGCGTTCGTAAGCGTGATAGAAGATCAGTAGCGCCATGACGACAAGCGCGACGCCGTTGACGAGGGCGGCGAGGATTTCCAGGCGGTGATAGCCGAAGGTCTTGCTCGGCGTGGCGGGGCGCGAGCCGAACCAGACGGCGATCAGGGCGAGCGTGAGCGCGGCCACGTCCGTGAGCATGTGCCCGGCGTCGGCGAGGAGCGCGAGCGAGCCGGTCAGCCAGCCGCCCACCGCTTCGGCCACCATGTAGAGCGCGGTCAGCGCGAGCACGAGCAGCAGACGGCGGCGGCTGCGCTCGGCGCGCGCCGACGACGTGTGCTGATGCGAGTGGGCGGCGTTGTGGTGGTGCGCGCCGTTCTGGCCGTCGTGCTGTGCGGGAAGCGCGTTCATCTCTCGTTGACCGTGTTGGTAAACTTAAAAATAGAGCCGGATGCCACCTGTAAGATACAAGCGGCATCCGGCACTGGTCAACAAGCGTTACGGAAGTTTCGGGTGCGCCCGACGCGCCTTAGAATTCGGCGACTTGCATCGCCCGGTTGAAGTCGCGATAGAGTTCGTTGAAGTTGCGTATGGCGCGATCAAGGACGTAGGGCATCTCTTCGATCTCGGCGGGGTTGATCGTCAGGTTGGCGTGATGGACGAAGGCCGCGTGCTGGTCGCCGCTGCGCGCATCGGGCGTGAGGTGGACGAAGAAGAGGCGGCGGCGCGCGGCGGGGCGCAGCGCCGAAACTTCGCGCTTGATGAAGGCCGCGCCCTTCTCCTGCGGGTCGAACTGCGGGTCGAGGATAACCACGTCCATATGATCTTCGCGCATGCGTTCGATGGCCTGCGTCGTGTCTTCGGCGACATAGGCTTCGTAACCGTTTTCGACGAGCGCGCGCGCCACCGCGAAACGGTGTTCCTCGCCCGCGCAGATGAGCGCGCGACGGTGTGCGAAGGGGCGACGGTGCGTAGAAGACTTCGATGCCTCGTCAGCCGCCGTCGTCATCGCGCGCTGCAACAGGGTGGAGAGCAACTGCGCGACATCTTCTTTGTCGGGGGCAGCCGCGTCCGCCGACGCGCCTCCGCCCTCGTCTTCAAGTTTGTAGGCGGGAGCGGGGCGCGGACGCTCGAAACGCGAATGGCTCGTAGACGAACTGCCGCTCAAACCGAGCGCGCCCTGCTGCTCGCCCGCTGCCTGCGCGGCGGGCGGCTGCGCGTTGATGATGTGCTGGCACTTCGGGCAGCGAACCGTAAAGGTGCGCGCCGGAACTTTCGTGTCGTCGAGTTGCAGCCGTGCGGTGCATTGCTGGCAGATGATAACCATAGCGTTAAAGGATGAAGGATGAACGGGGAACGCGGAACGATGAATAAAAGAAAATGTGTTTGCTTTTATTCGTAGTTCCGCGTTCATCATTTTTCTACCAAGTCGAAGATGGGTGAACTGCGTTGGGTGTTGCGCGGGGGCGGCGAGGCGGGGCGACCCGGCTCGTCGTGCATGAAGTCCTCTTTGCCGCTGACGCCTTTGAGTTCGAGCAGCAGGTTGTTTTGATTCGTGGCGAAGGTGAGGCCGTCTTCGAGCGTGACGGTCTTGTTTTCAATCATCTCTTTGATCACGCCGTCGAAGTGCTGCATGCCGTCGAATTTTCCGTCGCGCATGGCGTCGAGCAGGGTCTTGCCTTCGGATTCGCCGTTCTGCAAATACTCGCGCGTGCGCGGCGTTGACTTCAAAATTTCGACCGCCGCAACGCGCCCTCCGCCGTCGGCGCGCGGGATGAGCCGCTGCGAGAGGATGTAGCGGAAGGTTTGCGCGAGGCGCGTGCGGATAACCTGTTCCTCGTTCTTCGGGTAGAGGCCGATGATGCGGTCGACGGTCTTCGACGCGTCAATCGTGTGCAGCGTGGAGAGGACGAGGTGGCCGGTCTCTGCGGCTTCGAGCGCGATTTCTGTGGTTTCGTAGTCGCGCATTTCGCCGATGAGGATCACCTTCGGCGCTTGCCGGAGTGCGGCGCGCAGTGCGGAGGGAAAATCGCGCGTGTCGGTTCCGATCTCGCGCTGGTTGATGGTGGAGCGGCGGTGCTGGTGCAAAAATTCGATGGGGTCTTCGATGGTGACGATGTGGTAGTGATGATGCTCGTTGATGTGGTCGATGATGGCGGCGAGCGAAGAGGTTTTGCCCGCGCCGGTCGGGCCGGTGACGAGGACGATGCCGTTGCGCAGGGTGGCGATGTCGGAGAGTTGCGCGGGGAGATTGAGCGAGCCGAGCGTGGGTATCTCGGTCGGGATGACGCGCATGACGATGGAATAAGTGCCGCGCTGCTGGAAGATGTTGACGCGGAAACGAATCTTCGCGGGCAGCGAATAACTGAGATCGACCGAGCCGCTGTTGGCGAGGCGCGTGGCGGCGTCGGGGTTGCCCTCCATCAGAGACATGGCGATGATCTCGGTCTGGTAGGGCGAAAGTTTTTGCAGGCCGAGCGGCTGCACACTCGTCAGCTTGCCGTTGATCTCCACCTGCGGCTGCTGGCCGACCGAGAAGTTAAGATCGCTGATTTTGTCCGAGACGAGCAACATCCGCTCGATAACCGGCGGCAGATCGAAGAAACTCATGCGCGTGGATGCTCCATTAACCGGGAAGGAATCGGTTCGAGAGATTCGGAACTACGGGTGGCGGGATTTTCGGGATGCGACAAGCGGATCAATTAGTCACCGCCTGCACCACTTTCATACTCGCAAATCGGGCGCGCAAACGCAAGCTAAAAGTTATCCGACACTTAAACGACGCGCGACAAGGGCGACTCACCACCGCACGCGGTAGTGAGTCGCCCCCGCGCTTACTCCCACTCCGCGCACTTCAACCCGACGACATATGCGCCCAAGTCGTTGTGCGCCCGCCGCGTATCCGTGAAGGCATACATGAGCGCAGCATGCCCGGCCA
>DASQDV010000167.1:0-5058 GCA_035633995.1 Pyrinomonadaceae bacterium
GCGAACGGACGTGGAGAGCGACATCTCAGGCATCTGGCAGGAAGTGTTACGGCTTGAGCGAGTCGGCATCTACGACAACTTCTTCGACCTCGGCGGCCATTCCCTGCTGATGATTCAAGTCCATAACAAATTGCGCGAGACATTCAAGTTTGACGTCTCCATGGTCGAGCTGTTCGAGTACCCCACCGTCAACTCTCTGGCCGAACATTTGACGCGGCGGGAGAGCGGCCTGCCCGCGCCGGAACAGCAGGACGAACACGACGAACTGGCCGCCCGTTTAAGGGAAGGCAGAGACCGTCTCAGGCAACGACGCAGGACAAGGGTGTAGAGCACACACCTCATGGAGCACGATACTTGGTTGACGAGAAAGCTTTCAGTATCTTGCCCCTCCGGTGATGTCTTTGATTTAGATTTAACTCACTTGAAAGCAGCGGGCGGGGGTTTCCTCAAGCAACCCTCAAACACTCAAGCGTTTTCGGGCATGAAGACTATGCCGCATATTAATGAAATAGCCTACGTTGAGTTTTACGTCGGCAACGCCTCACAAGCGACTCACTTTTACCGCACGGCCTTCGGCTTCCAGCCGGTTGCCCAGGCCACGCTTGACATCGGAGCACGCGAGGCAACGTCGTTTGTGCTCAGACAGAACGAGATCACTTTGATTTTGACCAGCTCGACGGCGGCTGCCAGTCCCGTCAGAGAACATGTCAGGATTCACGGAGACAGCGTCAAGGACATAGCCTTTGCGGTTGACGATGCCGCGCAGACTTTTGCAGAGGTCGTGAGGCGCGGCGCGAGTCCTGTGCTGCCGCCCACCGTCTTTGAGCAGAACGGCACGCGCGTCGTTAAAGCGACGGTCAAAGCTTTTGGCGATACGGTGCATTCCTTCATCGAACGACACGGGACGTGCGCCCGGTTTTTACTCGGCTATCAACCCATTGCTCATCCTCAGACGGTTAAACCAACCGGGCTTTCCGCGATAGATCATGTTGCCGTCTGTGTCGAGCCGGGCGCGCTCAAAAGCTGGTTCGATTTTTATATAGAGGTTTTTGATTTCCACCAGTCGCATCAGGAAGATATCGTCACGGAAAACACTGCAATGAATTCGGGCGTCGTGCGCAGTGAGAACGGGCGCATACAGATTTCGATTATGGAACCTGCCCCGCACAAAAGCACCTCACAGATTGAAGAATATCTGGCCTTACATCAAGGCTCCGGAGCGCAGCACATCGCACTTCTCTCGGAAGATATTTTTCGGACTGTGCGCGCGCTGAGCGAAAACGGGATCGAGTTTCTGAAAACCCCTGCCAATTATTACGACCAATTGGAGAAACGTCTCGGACGAGTTGGTGAAGATGTTTCAAGACTACGCGAGTTGAGCATCCTGCTCGACCACGACCACTGGGGCGCGCTGTTGCAAATTTTCACCAAACCCCTGCATGACCGCCCCACCACCTTCATGGAGATCATGCAGCGGAAGGGCGCGCGCGGCTTCGGCGGCGGCAATATCAAAGCCCTCTTCGAAGCTATCGAGCGGGAACAGGCGCTGCGCGGAACGCTTTAACTCGTCAACGTGAAAATCACCCGCGAAGATGCCGCAGGCGCAGAGACAATTTAAAAACCAGACTCCGAGCCTGCGCTGCCTTTGCGCTTCAACGTTTGAGACTTCGGTTGAAGGTCTCACAATAGAGAAAGTGACTTTCAAGACTATCAAACAAGAGCCGAGTCCGACGCTCGCAGAGTGGACCAGAAATATCAGTCCATCAGCCTTGCAAGAGATGCTCACGGAGGCTTCGCGTCCCGGCCTGATCTCTTTCGCGCTCGGCCTCCCCGCGCCTGAATTTTTTCCGGCGGCGGCTTTCGCGCAAATTGCCGGGCAGGTGTTGTCTACGGACACGCGTGCCTTGCAGTACAGCCCGCACCTGCAACCCTTGAAACGGCAGGTCTGCGAGTTGATGAAGCAACGCGGGGTCAAGTGTTTTGAGGAACAGATTTTTCTGACGGCGGGCGCGCAACAGGGGATGAGCTTACTGGCGCGATTGCTATTGAATAACGGCGGCACAGTGATCACGGAAAAGTTTATCTATCTCGGATTTCAGCAGGTGCTCGAACCGTTCCGGCCTGAAATACTCACGGTCGAGACGAGCCCTGAGACGGGAATGGATGTCGAAGCTGTCGAAAGCTTGCTGCGGATGGGCCACCGCCCGGCATTCATCTATTCCATTACAGACGGGCACAATCCTTTGAGCGTCAATCTGCATCCGGCAAAAAGAGAGCGGTTGGTTCAATTAGCGAAAGAGTATTGCGTCCCCGTCATAGAAGATGACGCTTACGGATTTCTCAACTACTCCGGTGTGATGTCGCCGCCGCTTCGCGCGCTCAATGACCGTTGGGTCTTTTATGTCGGCTCGTTCTCGAAAATACTGGCCCCGGCACTGCGCGCCGGGTGGGTGGTCGTCCCCGCAGAGTTGATCGAACCGTTATCCATCGTCAAAGAGTCTGCCGATATAGATACTGCGACCTTCACCCAAAGGCTGGTCAATGCTTATCTTGAGAGCGGCCAATTCCCCGCGCATCTTGCAGGTTTACGCGAGCATTACAACATCAGGCGCGAGACGATGGCGAGCACGCTCGAAGCATATTTCCCGGATGAAGCGTGCTGGAGCATACCCGAGAGCGGCTTTTTTTTCTGGGTCGAACTGCCTGCGACGATCAATCTCGACAAGCTCTTCAAAATTGCGATTGAACGGGAGCAGGTCGCATTCATTCCGGGGCGCGCCTTTAGCGTGCCGGGATCAAGCCCTCAAACTCAAAGCATGCGTTTGAACTTTAGCAACTCAACCCCCGAACGGATTGAGGAAGGAATCGCGCGGCTGGCGAAGGTGTTGAAAGAGAGCATACGACTATGACCCAGGCAACACCACGACCGGACATCACCCGAACAAAAAGCGCGGGCGGCCAATCCAGACGGACAGGTGATATGCAAACAATCACGCTCGGCTACGGCGAAGAGCAACTACAGTTCCGCTTTGATCCGCGCCAATTCAAAGTCATCGCGCCCAAAGAAGGCGAGGCGCGCCCGCTGAGCGATGATGAAATCCTGGGTCTCTTAAATACCCCGCTTGGCACGCCTCCGCTCGAAGAGATCGTCAGACCTGACGAACAGGTAATCATAGTCGTCCCTGATGCGACGCGCGCCGCCGGGGTCGAGCGCATCGCCCCTTTGCTGGTCGAACGGCTCAATGCGCGCGGTCTCGATGACAGGCAAATTTCCGTGCTCATCGGCGGCGGCATTCATCGTGCCCCGACTCCGGACGAAGTTCGCGCCATTCTCGGCGCACGCCTTCCAGAGAAGATTGCTGTTCATTCACATAATGCCAATGATGCCTCGACGCACATCCGGCTCGGCACGACTTCGAGCGGAACTTCCGTCGAGTTGAATCGCAGGCTGGTTCAGGCCACTCATGTAGTCGTGGTCGGGGCGATTTCTTTTCATTACATCGCGGGATTTTCCGGAGGCCGCAAAGCCATTCTGCCCGGCTGCGCTGCGGAGCGTTCGATACAGGCCAATCACCTGCTCTCGTTCGACCGTGAGACTTTGGAAAAACGCCCCGGTATCGCTTCGGGATGTCTTGAAGGCAACGTCGTTCACCAGGATATGGAAGAGGCAGTGGAGATGCTTAAGCCCTCCTTCTTAGTCAACACCGTGCTCAATAGCGACGACCGGATTGCCGCAGTCTATGCGGGACACTGGCGCGAAGCGCACCAACGCGGCTGCGCAGAGTACGGAGCCTCACATACGGTGGCGGTCAGTGAGCGCAGACCGCTCGTCATCGTCAGCGCGGGCGGCGCGCCGCGAGACATCAACCTGATTCAATCACACAAGGCTATGGAGCACGCCGCCGCACTGCTCGAAGAAAGCGGGACGATGATCGTGCTGGCGAAGTGCGCCGGGGGATTGGGTCGTGCCGATTTCCTGCGCTGGTTTGTCCCCGGCGGCTCAAGCGCGACAGCGCGCTTGCTGGTCGAAGATTACAAGATCAACGGTCAGACGGCGTGGGGACTGCGCCGCAAAGCTGAACGGTTTCGCCTGCTGCTCGTCTCGACACTTGAGGCCGTAACAGTCAGGCGCATGGGCATTGAGCCTCATGCGACGCTCGACTCTGCTCTGGCCGCGACTCAGCCACAGAGCGGTTACATCGTTCCTCGCGGATTAACGACGCTTCCTGAATTAAGGTCAGAGCCGGGAACAGCAGCGGCCAGAGGCTAGTAGCTATAATAAGGGTAGTGCCGCGAAAATTATTTTAGAGTGCAGAAAGTCACAAGCTACTCTTTCTTAAGCGGCGATCTGAAACAGTGAAGCGACGCACTTCGCCTGTCCTTGCGCATCGCTTCCGGCTAACCTTTTAACCTGCCCCTTCCTCATCATGTTCACCGCTGGATTTTAGGCCGGTGGGCGCGGAATTTTCTCTTAACGTTTTGGACATGACCATCCAAGACATCTTGAATCATATCGTTTGTACCAGTGACTCAAAATTTTGGGTCATTAATCGGTGGAGCGAGCCTAACGAGTTTCTCATAGTAAATTTTAGAGCGGTTATTCGCATTCACCGATACTACACACGGTAACGCGAAAGTGAAGCCTGCTTCGTCCTCACGTCCGAAGAGTCTAATACGAATGATTACTATGTTATTCGTTCTTACTGAATGGTGTTTTTTCTTACCATGACGATCCTGTATTTCTTAAAAAGGCTTGTTCAAAAATCCGCCGAAGGCAGGTTGTGATATAGCCTACCGAAGATATTTGTCTTAGACTCTCTTTATACCTGAGCTTGGCCAGTTGCTTCCGCTGGCATCGCGTGGAAGGCTGGTTCATCTTTCGAACTGGAAGAACTCGGACACGGCCCGATGGTAAGCGCGGCGGGTTTCTTCAGAAACCGACTTGTTGATTCCTCTCCGGGTCAAGTCTACTGGGGCAACTTCACTACTACGGAGGATTTCAGAGCTAGTGCTTATGAGGACAGGAGGCAGAAGCCTCTCCAGGCAGATTTAACAGCA